>CAMWJM010000206.1 GCA_947174575.1 uncultured Alistipes sp.
CTCCGTACGCTCCACCGTACCGCTATGTTCGATCATTCGCTCCATATCCGCAAGACCTGCTGCGTTCGCCCCGCGATTTCAAAGCCTCGGGCCGCTCAATCGCCGTATTTGTTGGTCCGCGGCATCAATCGTTCGTGCCCGAACGAGCACATCGACAGACGCAACACGGGCGGGAACTGATAGCGCTTCTTCTCGTTGCGCATGATCATGGCATGGATCTTCTCCACCACCGCCGAGTCGAAGCCCGCGTTGACGATCTCTTCGCGGTGCTGCCCCTCCTCGATCATGCGGAAAAGGATCGCGTCCACCACCTCGTAGGGCGGCAGGATGTCGGTATCTTTCTGCCCCGGATGCAGCTCCGACGAGGGTTCTTTCGTCAGGATGCTCTCGGGAATCGGCTCGCCCTGCGTGCGGTTGATGTAGCGGGCCAGGTCGTAGATTTCGCCCTTGTAGAGGTCGCCCGTGGGGCTGAAAGCACCCGCCGTATCGCCGTAGAGGGTGCAGAAACCCAGAGCGTTTTCGCTCTTGTTCGACGAGTTGAGCAGGATGTAGTCGGTCTTGTTCTGCACGGCCATGAGCAGAATGGTGCGGATGCGCGTCTGGATATTCTCCTCCGTAGCGTCGAACTCCGTACCGCCGATGATGGGCTTGAGCGTGTCGACCACGCTCGTATAAATTTCCGTAATGGGAATCACGTTGTACTGAATCCCCAGCTTTTCAGCCAACTCCTTGGCATCCTCCACCGAGCCGTCCGACGAGAACGGCGAGGGCATCAGCAGCGCCCGGACATTCTCCCGGCCCAGCGCATCGGCCGCCAGACACGCCACCACCGCCGAGTCGATACCGCCCGACAGGCCGATCGAAGCCTTCTTGTAGCCGTTCTTGCGGAAGAAGTCGCGCAAACCGCAGCGGGCCGCCTCGTAGACCATGCGCGTGCGGTCGCCGCTCGACGGAATCGTCACCGGCGTGCCCTCGGCCTCGGTGTCAAAAATCCGGAAATCCTCCTCGAAACTCTTGAGCATCAACACCAGTTCGCCCCGGGAGTTGAACGCCCCCGAAGTACCGTCGTACACGATTTCGGTCGCACCGCCCACCTGATTGACCAGCACCAAATTCTTCCCCTCGACGAACGAGAGGTTGCGCATCATCTCGTAGCGGCGCGTCATGGTGCCCTTGCCGTATTTGCGGGCGTTGATCGAAACGATCGTCTCCACCGAGCGGTCGAAGTCGTGTTCGCGGCTCAAATCGTCGCCCACGATAATGGCGCACTTATGCCCCTTGATCGTGGCGTATTCATACCCCTTGGACGGCACCAGAAAGCCCATCTCGCGACGGGCCGTGATATGCTTCTTGCCTATGTAGCGCAGCACCTTGCGATCCTGGATGAGCGCCGCCGCGCTGATCGTACCGTCGGCCGTCAACAGGGGCAGCCCCACGATAGCCGCTATGCCGTCGCAGGCCGAGGCGATCTCCACCAAAGCCTCCTCGCACAGCTCCAGAAAAGTCGTCTTGCGCAGCAGATCGAACCCCGGAGTGCCGCTCACGGCCTGCTCCGCGAAGATCACCAGATCCGCCCCTTGAGCTTTCGCTTTGTTGATCGAATCGATGATTTTCGAGGCATTGCCGTCGACATCGCCGATGGTGTAATTCAACTGGGCAATAGCTATTTTCATCTATAGTAATTTAAGTCGGAAAACTACAACTTTGCAAAGTTAAGGATTATTTACAAAAGTCGGAAAATTTTCATCTGTTAATAAATTAACGTTTTCGATAAGCCGAGGGCAGAGCCGAACTTGTTCGTGCTTTGCCGAGGCGGGAAAACCTGCACGAAGTGAACGTTTTCGATAAGCCGAGGGCAGAGCCGAACTTGTTCGTGCTATGCCGAGGCGAGAAAACAGGCACGGAATCGAATATTTTACGATTTCCGCAGCGGGTTCAAAGATATTTTAAATATCTTTCTCAAAACGCCCTTTTATTTCGAATCCCGTCTTTAAATGCCGAAAGCTGCCCGACTCCATGAGTCCGACAGCTTTCGATTTTCCGCCCGAAGCATTTCTTCGCGCGTCCGGGTCGAGCCGAAAACCCGGCCCGACGGGTTGATTGCGTCTATTGCTCCGCTTCCGGGTCGGCCACCAGGATGCGACCGCAATATTCACAGATGATAATCTTCTTGCCTTGGCGGATGTCCACCTGACGCTGGGGCGGGATGCGGTTGAAGCAGCCGCCGCACGCATCGCGTTTCACCGTCACCACGGCCAAACCGTTGCGCACGTTGCTGCGGATGCGGTCGTAGGCCGTCAGCAGACGTTCGTCGATCTTGGCCTTCACCTTCGCGGCCTGGGCCTCGAACGCCTCCACCTGGGGACGGGTCTCGGCCTCGATGCTCTGCAACTCGTTCTTCTTGGCTTCCAGATCGGCAGCACGTTCGCCGCCGAGCGCCTCGGCCTCTTCGAGCAGCAGCTTCTTGCTCTTCATGCCCGCGGCATACTCTTTCAGACGCTTCTCCGCCAATTCGATCTCCAGCTCCTGATACTCGATCTCCTTGGTGATGGCGTCGAACTCGCGGTTGTTGCGCACGTTGTTCTGCTGCTCCTTGTAGTTGGCGATCATGATCTTGGCCTGATCCGTCTCGCGCTTGCGCTGCTTGGTCAGGGTGTTCAGCTCCTCGATTTCGCCGTTGATCTTATCGATCCGGGTCCGCATGCCCGCCAACTCGTCTTCGAGATCCTGCACCTCCAGGGGCAGGTCGCCCTTCACCTTGTTGATTTCGTCGATCTTGCTGTCGATCTGCTGCAACTCATAGAGTGCCAGAATCTTCTCCTGCATCGAATAATCTACCTCGGCAGTCTTCTTCTGTGTCGCCATATATAAATATGTATAATTTTTAGTCTCCGAATCTCCCCGCATTTCCCGGAGTACCTGCCGCCTTTCAACATTCGAAAGGGACGTATCGCTCCGGAAGATCCTCCCGAAAAGCCGTTTCCGGGCAGTTGCGCCGGCATGTCACTCCCGCACCCGGTAATTCACCGGATTGCGCGAGCATTCGCTCTTGCGAACCGCAAAGGTAATCAATTTTTTCGATAAAATATCAAACAACAGCTGAATTGCGCAATATTCGCTCTCGAAATGACCCACATCGGCCACCACGAGCGCTCCGTC
>CAMWJM010000207.1 GCA_947174575.1 uncultured Alistipes sp.
TTGCCGAGGCGAGAAAACCTGCAAAATATTGAACGTTTTCGATAAGCCGAGAGCAGGGCCGAACTCGTTCGCGCGCTGCCCAAGCGAGAAAAGGTGCATGACAATGAAGATTTCTCCGAATCCCGAAATCCGGCAAGACAAAGATAGTTCTTTTTTCGCACGCAGACAACAACGACGCAAATACGCACCCGTTTTACCTTTGACCATCCTCTTCCGCCCAGCTTTTCGCATCGTTAACTGCGTTTCAAATACTCCGATGCCGAATAAATTTACAGCTATTCGTGTCATTGACTCCGGTTTAGCTACTCCCGTTCCTCAAAACCCGAGCAAATTAGGGCATTCTATCTTCGACTAAAGTCGAAGATACTCAGTCTCGGCAAACTCCAAATAAATTTGGGTTTGCGCTCGACTCTTCGTATCTTTGTCCTTCGAATCGAAAAGTACGGACACTATGAGCCTCGTAGCAATCGTAGGACGCCCCAACGTGGGCAAGAGCACCCTCTTCAACCGGCTGGTGGGCCAGCGCAAAGCCATCGTCGACTCGACGGCCGGCACCACGCGCGACCGCCATTACGGCAAGACCGACTGGAACGGCAAGGAGTTCTCGGTGATCGACACGGGCGGCTATACGGTCAACTCGGACGACGTTTTCGAGGAGGAGATCCGCCGTCAGGTGCTGCTGGCGATCGACGAAGCCGACGTGATCCTCTTTCTGGTGGAGGTGTCGACGGGCATCACCGATCTCGACGCCCTGATGGCCGACATCCTGCGCCGCACCTCCAAAAAGGTGCTGTTGGTGTGCAACAAAGTCGACAACAACGACCAGATCTATTCGTCGCACGAGTTCTACGCCCTAGGGCTGGGCGATCCGTTCTGCATCAGCTCCATGTCGGGCAGCGGCACGGGCGATTTGATGGATGCGATTCTCGAAGCGCTGCCCGAAGATCCGAAGTCGGACGAGGAGGAAGAGTTGCCCCGCATCACGATCGTGGGGCGTCCCAACGTGGGCAAGTCGTCGCTCACCAACGCTCTGCTGGGCGAGGAGCGCAACATCGTGACCTCGATCGCCGGCACTACGCGCGACTCGATCCACACGCGCTACAACAAGTTCGGCATGGATTTCTACCTGGTCGACACGGCCGGCATGCGCAAGAAGGGCAAGACGATGGAAGACCTGGAGTTCTACTCGGTGATGCGGTCGATCCGCGCGATCGAAAGTTCCGATGTCTGCATCCTGATGCTCGACGCCCAGCAGGGGTTGGAGTCGCAAGACCTCAACATCCACAACCTCATCGTCCGCAACCGCAAGGGATGCGTGATCGTGGTGAACAAGTGGGACTTGATCGAGAAATCGAACAACACGATGAAAGAGTGGACGGAGTTTCTGCGCAAGAAGCTGGCGCCGTTCAACGACATTCCGATCATCTTCACGTCGGTGCTTTCGAAGCAGCGCATTCTCGACGTGCTGCAAACCGCGATCCGGGTGCATGAATCCCGCAAGCGCCGCATCGCCACTTCGGAGCTGAACGAATTCCTGCTGCCCCTGATCGAGAACTATCCGCCCCCGGCGACGAAAGGCAAGTACATCAAGATCAAGTATGTGACGCAGCTTCCGACCCCCACGCCGCAGTTCGCGTTCTTCGTCAACCTACCCCAATACATCAAGGAACCCTATCGCCGCTTTCTGGAGAACAACATGCGCGAGCGTTGGGATTTTTCCGGCGTGCCGATGCAAATCTACTTCAGGCAGAAATAGAACAAAATTCGCCGGGCGTACCTGCAGGGCTTAAATTAGCTGCGCATCGCAAAATCTCCGGGGAAATCCGGTAATAAACATTCAGCCCCTCCTTAAAAAGAGGGGTTGAATCATTCAAAGTGTTGCCTATCGATTGCCGGATCGCCCATGATATGAACTATAGGGACATGCGACCTTGGTAATTCTTTGGGGCCTCGCCTTTTCCCCGCCGTTTTAGAATGTGCCGAATTTGTAGACCGTCTTCTGGCAGTAGAGTTCGCCGGGCCGGAGCAGCGGCGAGGGGAATTCGGGGCGATTCACCGCGTCGGGGAAGTTCTGGCACTCGATAGCGACACCCGCATGGTCGTCGTAGCGGCCGCCCGACTTGGTTTCGGGGCAGCCGCCCGCGAGCCAGTTGCCCGTGTAGATCATCGCGCAGGGTTGCGAGGTCAGCACCTCGACCCGACGGCCCGACCTCGGGTCGCGCAGACAGCCCGCCGCGCCCAGAATGTTCGGGCGCCAGCCGTCGATGGCGAAGGGATGATCGTAGCCCCGGAAGTCGCGGATGCGGTTGAACTCGGCGTCGATGCCCGGGCGAAACGGGCGGAATTCACGGAAGTCCTGCGGTGTACCCGCCGCATCCAGCATGCGGCCCGTGGGGATTTGGTGCTCGTCCATTTCAAGAACCCGACTGCTGTGCAGCTGCAACTCGTGGTCGAGTACCGAGCCGCTCGCTTCGCCCGAGAGGTTGAAATAGGCGTGGTTGGTCAGGTTGACCGGCGTCGTGCGGTCGGTGCGGGCCAGATAGGTGATCTCCAGCGTGCAGTCGTCGTCGAAGTCGAAGATCGCTTCGACCTGCAGCTCGCCCGGGTAACCCTGGTCGCCGTCGGCCGACAACAAGTCCATTACTATGCGGTTGCCCTCCACGCGGCTTTCCCACACGCGGTCGGCGAATCCCCGGGTGCCGCCGTGGAGGTGGTTGCCGTTGTTGTTGCGTTCGAGCCGATATTCCTGCCCCTCGACCGTCATGCGGCCCCCGGCGATGCGGTTGGCCACGCGGCCCACCGATTTGCCGCAGGCGGCGCTGTCGCCGAAGTAATCTTCGGGGTGCTTGTAGCCCAATGCGATGTCGGCCATGCGACCCTCGCGGTCGGGCACCGTGATCCCCACGATCGTCGCGCCGTAGTTGGTGAGCTGCACCTCGGCGCCTTGCGCGTTGCGCAGCGTGTAGCGGACGATCGCTTCGCCCTCGGGCGTCATACCCCACAAATCCTGCTCGATCTCGATCATGCTTCCGTGGGCGGCAACGCCTCCAATATACGATCGATGCGGCGCAGACACTCGTCCTTGCCGATGAACGACGTCACGTCGTACATGCCGGGGCCTTTGCCCGCCCCCACCAAAGCCAGCCGC
>CAMWJM010000208.1 GCA_947174575.1 uncultured Alistipes sp.
GGGCGTGGGCTACCTGGCGCAGGAGGCATCGGTCTTCCGCCGCCTGACCGTCGAGCAGAACATCCGCGCCGTGCTCGAAATGACCGACTACAGCAAGGAGTACCAGAACGAGCGGGTCGAAGCCCTCATCGAGGAGTTCCGCCTGCAGAAAGTCCGCCGGAGCCTCGGCATCCAGCTCTCGGGCGGCGAGCGCCGCCGCACGGAGATCGCCCGCGCCGTAGCCATCAACCCGGCGTTCATCCTCCTGGACGAACCTTTCGCCGGCGTCGACCCCATCGCCGTCGAGGACATCCAGTCGATCGTCGCCACGCTCAAGCACAAGAACATCGGCGTCATCATCACCGACCACAACGTCGACGAGACGCTCGCCATAACCGACCGCACCTATCTTTTGTACGAGGGTAAAATCTTGAAGACCGGTTCGGCCGAAGAGCTGGCCGCCGACCCCATGGTGCGCAAGGTCTACCTGGGGCAGCACTTCGAGCTGAAGCGCAGCCACCAGCTCACCCAGGAGATGAAGAACCGGGGCGGGAATAGTTCGATATAATAAATATGGACATCACCTTACCTCCGGGGCGCGTCACAGGCGCGCTGACGCCCCCCTGTTCCAAGAGTTACGCCCAGCGCGCCCTGGCCGCGGCGCTCCTTTCCGAGGAGCGTTCGGTGCTGCATGGCGTCGAGTTCTGCGACGACACGCGTTCGGCCCTGCGCTGCATCGAATTGCTGGGCGCCGAGGTCGAGTATCTCGATGAACATACGCTTGCCGTCCGCGGCGGGTTGAAGCCTCGGGGGCATGTGCTGGACGCGGGCGAATCGGGCCTCGCCGCCCGGCTTTTCGCGCCCATCGCCGCGCTGTGGCACGAGCCGCTACGGGTCGAGGGCGAAAAGAGCCTTTTGCAGCGCCCCATGTCGCCGATGATCGCCCCCTTGCGGGCGTTGGGCGCGCAGGCGAGCGATAGCGACGGTTTTCTGCCCCTCGAAATCTGCGGCCCTCTGCAGGGCGGCTGCGCCACGATCGACGGGTCGGTCTCCTCGCAGTTCGTCACCGGCTTGCTGCTGGCGCTGCCGCTGGCGGCCGGGGATACGACCTTGCGTGTGGCGGATGCCGTGTCGGTGCCTTATCTCGACATGACCGTCCGCACGGCCGAGGTTTTCGGCGTGGAGATTTGCCATAACGACTTTGCGGAGTTCTACATCCCCGGCGGACAGCGCTATCGCGGGGCCGATTTCGCCATCGAGGGCGACTGGAGCGCCGCGGCCATGCTGCTCGTGGCCGGAGCCGTCGTCGGCGAGGTCTCGGTGCGCAATGTTTCGGTGCTTTCGCGGCAGGCCGATACGGTGGTCTGCGACGCGTTGGTGCGGGCCGGGGCCGCTTTGGTCGACGAGCCGCATTCTGTCTCCGCGGCCCGGCGGCCGTTGCGGGGCTTCGAGTTCGATGCCACGCAGTGCCCCGATCTCTTTCCGGCGCTCGCCGTGCTGGCGGCCGTCGCCGAGGGAACGAGCCATATCCGCGGAGTGTCGCGGCTTCGGCACAAGGAGTGCGACCGCGCCGAGGCGATCCGCGAGGAGTTCGGCAAGATGGGTGTCGAGGTCGATTACGGCGATGACGACACCTTGCGCATCCGCGGCGGCGAGGTGCATGCGGCTACCGGCGAGAGCCGCGGCGACCACCGTATCGCCATGGCGCTGGCCGTCCTGGCCTTGTGCGCCGACGGCCCCGTCACGATCCGGGGCGCCGAGTGCGTGGCCAAGAGTTATCCCGGATTTTTCGAAGATTTGCAGCATATCCGCTCATGAATGGGTTCGGTCATCGTTTCCGCCTCTCGCTTTGGGGCGAGTCGCACGGCCCGCAGATCGGCGTCGCCATCGACGGCGTGAAGCCGGGCATCGCGCTTTCGGCCGATGATTTCGTCGCCGACCTGGCCCGGCGGCAGGCCGGCGCTGCAGGCACGACGGCGCGCCGCGAACCCGACGTGCCGCAGCTCGTGTCGGGCGTTTACGAGGGAAAGACCACCGGTGCTCCGCTGACGATCGTATTCCCCAACCTCGACGTTCGGTCGCAGGACTATGCCGCCATGGCCGGTCACGATCGCCCTTCGCATGCCGACCGGGTGGCCCGGGTGCGTTACGGGGGGTATAACGATCCGCGCGGCGGGGGCCATTTCTCCGGGCGGCTCACCGTGGCGCTCGTCGCTGCGGGAGTCGTGGCCAAAAAGATGTTGCCGCAGCAACTTCGGTTCGATACCCGGGTGGTCGCGGTCGGTGGATGTGCCGATCCGGCCCGTTTCGACGAGGTGCTGCAGACCGCCGCAGCCGCCGGCGATTCGGTGGGCGGGCTGGTCGAGTGCCGCGTGCAGGGGCTGTCCGCAGGGTGGGGCGAGCCGTTCTTCGATTCGGTCGAGAGCCTTGTCGCGCACCTGCTTTTCGCCATACCGGGCGTCAAGGGGGTGGAGTTCGGCAGCGGGTTCGCCGCCGCCCGCATGCGGGGTTCGGAGCACAACGACCCCATTCTCGACGCCGCGGGCCGCACTGCCTCCAACCATGCCGGGGGCGCGGTGGGCGGCCTGACCGACGGCAACGAACTGGTCGTACGCGTGGCGTTCAAGCCCACGGCCAGCATCGCCCGGCCGCAATCCACGTTCGACCGGGCGACCGGACGCGTCGAACCCCTCGTGATCGGAGGGCGTCACGACATCTGCATCGCCCTGCGCGGCGCCGCGGTCGTCGAAGCCGCCGTAGCCGTCGTATTAGCCGATTTGGAACGATGACGACCCGACGCCATATCCTTGACCGCATCGCCGCGGCGCTCGTGCCGCTCTACGACCCCCGCGAAGCCCGCAACATCGCGCAACTCTACGTGTGCGAGGCAGCCCGCATTTCTTTGTCGGCGCTGCTGTCCGATCCCGGGGCGCCGCTCGAAATCGAGGGGTTGGACGAGGCGATCGCGGAACTCGCCGGGGGGCGTCCCGTGCAATATGTCGTGGGGAGCACCGAATTTTTCGGCCGGCGGTTCGCCGTGCGCGAGGGGGTGTTGATCCCGCGGCCCGAAACCGAGGAGATGGCGGCTTGGCTCGTCGCCGACGCAGGGCGGGCCCGCCGCCTGCTCGACATCGGCCCCGG
>CAMWJM010000209.1 GCA_947174575.1 uncultured Alistipes sp.
ACCCGGTCTTGCCTTCGGGCACGTAGCGCAGGTTCTCGGCCATCCAAGTGCGGCCGTCCTTGAGCGTAACGGTTTGATACTTCACGCCGCCCCACGTTACGGTACCGTCATCGGGGGGGGGTACGGTGTCGTCGTTGTCCGAACATGCGGCGAACGCCAGACCGGCGAACGCCAGAAGTGCAAATAAGTTTTTCATAGTCGTAAAATATTTGAAGGTTAAAAATCATAGCCCACGCTCAACACGGCCCGCACCCGATCGGCCCGCTCCACGAGCCGCAGCCCGAACCCGCGTTCGTAGCGGGCCGTGAGATCGATGTAGAACCCATGGATATGGCGGCGCACCCCGGCCCCGACACCCAGTCGATCGGCCGTGAGATACTCGTTTTCATAGTCATACCACTCCTTCAGCTGCGTCGGGTAGTCGCCCGGTTCGGCCGTCGAAAAGAGCCTCTCCGAGCGCTCGCGAAAGCCGCCCTTGCGGAAATCGGCCGCCACGTTCAGCTCCCAACGGCCCAACCGCTGCACCCAGTCGGCCCACAATGTGCCCCAGTGCAGCCGCTGCTCGCGGACATAGGGGTACATCAATGTCGACTGACGGTCGAGGAACGACCCGGTCGCCCCCACGCGCAAATCGGTGCGCGGCGTCGTCCATTCGTATTCGGCCCGCACTTCGAGCGTGCGGCGCCCGAAGATCGGCGCCGAGCCGTGCACCTGCGGCGTAGCCACGCCGTCGACGGTTTCGTAGGAGACGATGTTCTCGCGATTGTCGAGCCGCTCCCACTCCAGCCCCAGCCGCAAATCATGACACTCATCCGTTCGGGCCAATTGCCACCCAACGTCCGCACGTACATCGTGGGTTTCGAACTCGTGCCAGGCAACGCGTTCGCCCGTTTCGCCTTGCCTGAACCGATAGGCGGCTTCGAGGTGCCAGGCCCCGTACTGCATGCCCAGCGCCGCGCCTTGCGTGGTCTGCTTCACCGGAAATCCCGTGACGCCCGCCGTCGAAAGATGCAGGTCGTTGCTCTCCCACTGCTGCAGCGAGCCGTAGCGCAGACCGCGGTCGAAAAACGCCATGTAGGATTCGGCCGACACGCCGATCTCCTCGGCTTCGATCTTCTCGCGATCGACCCCCACGATGTAGGCCGCCGAAACGGCGAAGCGCCCGGCACGATACATCGCGCTCGGTGCGAACTCGAAATCGAGCCGGGTGTTCTTGTGGCGCAAGTCCTTGCGCTTGGCGTAGTTGCGGGCCGCGAAATCGACATGCAGACCCCCCGTCCAGCGCCCGCCCAGCACGGCCGACAGCGCGCCCTCGAAAGCATAGGTCTCGCGCACCTTGCGCCCCGGCGTGAACTCCACGATGTCGACCGGATACAGCCCCGGCACCGTGAAGATCGACCCGCACATGTTGCGGCCGTCGAAATAGTCGTAGGAGAACCCTCCGGCGAACGAAATCTTCTCCAGATGACGGATCGAGGCGGTACGCGCCCCGGCGTTCCAGCTGTCGTCCGACGCCGAGCGGTCGATCATCCCGCCGTTCTCCTTGACGAAATAGACCTCGGCGAACGACCGGCTCGCCGTATCCTGCCGGATGCCGGCCGCCAGTACCCCGCCGTTCCAGGGGTTGCGCCGCTCCACCCGCTCGAAACGCTCCTGCGCCGCGACGCGGCCGAGCGACAACACCGCCAGCAAAACGAATATCCGTCTCATGACTCCCGCAGCGATTGCGTCGCCCGCTCGTAAAAATCGTTCGACGAGTTATTGGTATCCATATAAACCTCGAATCCGTATTCCTCGGTGGCCTCCTCGTCCAGCCGGCGGTGTATCGTATGGCCCTGATGCACGCCCGAATAGCCCACCGACCCGGCGTCGATGTCGGGCCGCAGGCGCTTGTGATTCGTCGCGCCCGTATTGTCGGACACCTCCACGCCGTCGACGATCCACTCCCACGGCACCTTGGAGTAGACGATGCTGCCGCTCAAAATCGTCGACTGCAGGTCGTCGGCCAGGTAGCCCTCCAGATCGAAGTCGGCCGGAGCGCGAAACAGGATCACGGCCGGCGACAGTTCCGAAATCACATAGGTATTGGCTCCGTTCTGACCGCTGCGGCCCGTCTTCTTGAGCACCCGGAGCCACTGCTCCCGACGGATCCGGTCGCCCGGAGCCGGCGTAGGCCATATGCCGGTGCCCGGATAGAGCAGCTGGTCGTAGAGCACGAAATACTCCTCGCGGTTCAGATCCACCGACTGCGAATAGGTCTGCGTGTGATCCACGCCCCAGTAGGCGATCACGGCGTCGGCACCCGGTTCGAGCGCGAAATCCTCGCCGCCGCCCGGAAACTGCCAGATCGCATCGGGCACGGCGGCATAGTCGCGGAAGACGATATTGCCCGACGCATCGAGGCTCGTCCAGGGGTTGGACGACGCCTTGGAGTTGTAGGGCGCGACCGTGCACAGACACAGCCCGTCGAGATACTGCGTCGTGCCGCTGTTGTTGTGCAGCACGATATATTTATCATAGACATAGTATCCGGGCTTGTTGTCGTCCATCGGGCAGCCGGCCGCATACACCTCCTTGATCACCACGCTCCCGGCCCACGAGAAGCCCAGCACCAGATCGAGCGCCGCGTCGCCGGCGATCAGATCGACCTGCTCGACCGTACCGTTGAAGATCAACGAGGGATCGGGCTTGTCCGACACCGCCAGACGGTAGCGCCCCGTCGTCACCCGGAACTCCACGGCGCCCGACGCATCCGTGAGGGCCGTATAGACGTTGGACGAATTGCGGTCGGTCAACGTCACGGCCACGCCCTCGCGCAGGCGGTCGCCATGCCCCTCGGGATAGACCAGCTGCACGCTCAACCGACGCACGTCGTCGCCGTAGGGATTCTCCCCGAACGACATGCAGGCCGTCGAGACGAGCAGCAACGCATATATCGAGAACTTTTTCATCGCTTTCAGAATTTGAGACGCACCGTCAGACCGTAGTAGAAGTCGGGCGTCATGCACCGCGCCACACACGTACCATAAGATTTAAGGAAAGGTCGCGAATTGGTCAAGTAATTGGCATAGAACCAGATCGACACATGATTGCCGATCTCCTTG
>CAMWJM010000210.1 GCA_947174575.1 uncultured Alistipes sp.
GGATACGATCATCTTCATCGACGAGATCCACACCATCGTCGGCGCCGGTTCGACACAGGGCAGCCTCGACACGGCCAACATCCTCAAGCCCGCCCTCGCGCGCGGCGAGCTGCAGACCATCGGCGCCACGACGCTCGACGAGTATCGCGAGAATATCGAGAGCGATTCGGCCCTCGAACGGCGCTTCCAGAAAGTGGTGGTCGAACCCACCACGCCCGAGCAGACGATGCAGATTCTGCGCAACATCGCGCCGCACTACGAGCGGCACCACAAGGTGCGCTATAGCGAAGAGGCTTTGAGGGCTTGTGTGGCGCTCACCGATCGCTATGTCACCGACCGGTTTTTCCCCGACAAGGCGATCGACGTGCTCGACGAGGCCGGTTCGCGGGCGCACCTCCGGTCGGCACGCGAACCCGAGGAGCTGCGCGCCATGGAGACGGCCGTGAGCGAAGTGCAGCGCGAGCGCCGCGAGGCGGTCGAGGCCATGGTCTACGAAAAGGCTGCTTCGGCGCGTCTGCGCGAGATCGCGTTGCGCACCCGGATCGACCATACGCGCTCCGAGTGGCGACGGTCGCTCGAAAGCAATCCCGTGGAGATCACCGAGGAGCACATCCGTCAGGTCATCACTGCCATGACGGGCATTCCGGCCGAGCGGGTCACCGACGGCGAGGCGGGGCGGCTGCGGACGCTGCGCGATCATCTGGCCGGCCGCGTCGTGGGGCAGGAGGATGCCGTGGAGCGCATCGCACGCACGATCCGTCGTTCGCGCTCCGGTCTGAAAGACGAGCGCCGCCCGATCGGGGTATTCCTTTTCGTCGGCCCCACGGGCGTGGGCAAGACGCTGCTGGCCAAGGAGGTTTCGAAATGGCTGTTCGACGAGCGCATGGGCTTGATCCGCATCGACATGAGCGAGTACAGCGAGAAGCACAACGTCGCCCGACTGATCGGCTCGCCTCCGGGCTATGTCGGTTACGGCGAGGGCGGCCAGCTCACCGAAGCGGTGCGTCGCCGGCCCTACTCCGTGGTGCTGTTCGACGAGATCGAGAAGGCGCACCCCGAGGTCTTCAACACCTTGTTGCAGCTCTTCGACGAGGGACACCTGACCGACGGTGCCGGACGTCGCGTCGACTTCCGCAACACGATCATCATCATGACCTCCAACGTCGGTTCTCGGGCCGCGGCGCAGAAAGCGGTGCATGTGGGCTACACCACCGCGTCGAAAAGCGCTACGGCGACCGTCGCGCCGCAGATCGAGTATCGCAAGGCGCTGGAGCAGACTTTCGCTCCCGAGTTCCTGAACCGGATCGACGACATCGTGATCTTCCGCACGCTGGAGGTCGCCGACGTCGAGCGGATCATCGAACTGGAGTTGGAGGGCCTTTTCGCCCGCACCCGGCGCCTGGGCTACAACGTGAAGATCACTGCCAACGCCAAACGACGGCTCGCCGCTCTGTGCTACGAACAGCGCTATGGCTTCCGCTCGCTCAAGCGCACCTTTAGGGATCAAGTCGAAGACCCGCTCTCGGCCCTGATCATCGACGGACGGCTCCACGAGGGCGACACCGTGGTCGTCGAGGCCGACAAAGCGCAGGGCGTGCGGCTCCGAGTCGCATAAGCCGCCGTGCGAAAAACGGATCCACCCCGGCCGTAACGGTCGGGGTGGAAGTTTTTAAGGACAGCAGACATGTGTCTGTCGTTGCCGATGAAGATGCATGAATTTTTTTTATTCCTTGGGCTGTGCGGACGTATTGGGGTCGGCGTTCTGCCCGTTGCGTTTGTGGCGGCGTCCGCCCCGATGCCGGCGCTTGCGGTCGCGCGAACCGCGGTTGCCCTCGCCGCGACCCGATGCGTGGTCGTTGTCGGCAGGAACGGTGGCCATGGCATCGACCGGAGTCGCCATGGGTGTGCCCTCCGATTTCCGGCCGCCCCGCCGGCGTCTATCCGACCGGCCGCTTCGTCCCGAATGACCGCCGCGACCCCGGCCGCGTCCCCGATTTTCGGCGGGGGCATAGGCCGGCCCGGCTCCGACGGCCTCGGGCAGCTCGGCCTTGCGGATTTCTCGTTCGATGAACTTCTCGATCTGGTGGAATTTGCCCTGCTCCTCCTCGTTGACGAACGTGATGGCGCTGCCCGTCGCCGCGGCGCGGGCCGTACGGCCGATGCGGTGGATGTAATCCTCGGGGTCGTGCGGCACGTCGTAGTTGATGACCAGCCCGATGTCCTCGATGTCGATGCCGCGGGCCACGATGTCGGTGGCCACCAGAATATTCACCTTGTTGTTCTTGAAAGCCAGCATCACCTCCTCGCGCTGGGTCTGCTCCAGATCGGAGTGCATCGGCGCCACGTTGAGTTTCATGCGTTTGAGCGTATGGGCCAGTTCCTTGACCTTCTGCTTCGACGACGAGAAGATGATGGTTTTCGAGTCGGTGGGTTCGGCGAACAGTTCGCGGATGATGCCGGCTTTCTGGCTCTCGTAGCAGACGTAGGCCGACTGGTCGATCGCTTCGTTGGGCTTCGAGATCGCGATGTTCACTTCGGCCGGATTGCGCAGAATGGTCTTGGCCAACTCGCGGATTTTCGGAGGCAGCGTCGCCGAGAACATGATCGTCTGCCGCTCCTTGGGCATGTAGGAGATGATTTTCATGATGTCCTCGCTGAAGCCCATGTCCAACATGCGGTCGGCCTCGTCCAGAATCACGCACTCCACGTGCGAGAGGTCGATGCCGCTGTTCTGGATGTGGGAGATCATGCGGCCCGGGGTGGCGATCACCACGTCCGACCCCAGCAGCATGCCCCGTTTCTGCACGTCCCAGCCCTTGCCGTCGCCGCCGCCGTAGACCACCGTCGTCGAGACGGGCAGGTAGTAGGAGAAGCCCTGGAATTGCTGGTCGATTTGCTGGGCCAATTCGCGCGTGGGCACGATGATGACCGATTTGATCACGTTGTCGGGGTTGCCCTCGATCAGAAGCCGGTTCAGCAGCGGCAGCGTGTAGGCCGCCGTTTTGCCCGTGCCCGTCTGGGCGCAGCCGATGATGTCGCGCCCGGGTATGGTGTGCTCCTGCACGGGGGTCATCTCGCTGAAATTCATAT
>CAMWJM010000211.1 GCA_947174575.1 uncultured Alistipes sp.
ATTCGCGCGGGTCGAAGAGCATCGTTTTCTTGGGATCGACCTTGAGGATGAAGTATTTGAGTGCTCCGAGGCCTACCATCGTCGACACGGCGTCGGCTTCCGCCTCGGTGCTGCCGTCGAGCTTGCCCAGCTCGGCCGACATTTCGCGGGCCGTCGCCACCATGTCGGCGATCAGGTCGTCGGCGTCGACCACCGTGCCTTCGCGCGACTTCATCTTGCCCTCGGGCAGCTCCACCATGCCATAGGAGAGGTGGGTGATGTGGTCGCTCCAGTCGGCGTAGCCCAACTTCTTGAGCACCAGCTTCAAAACCTGGAAATGGTAGTTCTGTTCGTTGCCCACCACGTAGATCATGTCGTCGAGCTTGTCGTCCTCGAAGCGGCGGAATGCCGTGCCCAAATCCTGCGTCATGTAGACCGACGTGCCGTCGCCGCGCAGCAGCAATTTCTCGTCCAGTCCGTCGCCCGTGAGGTCGATCCACACCGAGTTGTCGTCGCGACGGTAGAAGACGCCTTTCTTCAGCCCCTCCTCGACCAGCGACTTGCCTAACAGGTAGGTCTGCGACTCGTAGTAAACCTTGTCGAAATCGACGCCCAACGCCTTGTAGGTCACGTCGAAACCCTCGTAGACCCAGCCGTTCATCATCTCCCACAACGCACGCACTTCGGGGTCGCCGGTCTCCCATTTGCGCAGCATCTCCTGCGCCTGGAGCATGACGGGGGCCGATTTCTTGGCCTCCTCCTCGCTTCGGCCGGCAGCCATAAGCTCTTTGATTTGAGCCTTGTAGTGCTTGTCGAACTCCACATAGTATTTGCCCACCAGGTGGTCGCCTTTCATGCCCGACGACGCAGGCGTCTCGCCGTTGCCATAGAGTTTCCACGCCAGCATCGACTTGCAGATGTGGATGCCGCGGTCGTTGACCAGATTGGCCTTGATGACCTCGTGCCCGTTGGCCTTCAGAATCTGCGCCACCGAGTAGCCCAGCAGGTTGTTGCGGATGTGGCCCAGGTGGAGCGGCTTGTTGGTGTTGGGCGACGAATATTCGATCATCACCGTGCGGCCCGACGAGGGCGCTTTGCCGAACTTTTCGTCGGTCGCTACCTCCGCGAAGCGTGCGGCCCAGAACGACGCGTCGAGCGAGAGGTTCAGAAAGCCTTTGATGACATTGAATGCCTCGATCTCCGGCACGTTGGCCGTCATATAGGTGCCTATTTCGGTTGCCGTGGCTTCGGGCGATTTGCGGCTTCGGCGCAGCAGCGGGAACGTTACGAGCGTATAGTCGCCCTCGAACTCTTTGCGGGTCTTCTGAATCTGCAATTCCTCGCCCTCCAGTGGCCCATAGAGCGTTTCGACCGTGCGGCGGACGGCATCCGAAATAAAGGTCTCGATATTCATGTTCGTAAGTGGAATTTAGCACGCAAATTTAGCGTTTTATTGTCAAATATCAACTACCTTTGCAGGCAAAATCGATCTGCAGCATGAAGATAGCCGACATAGACCTCGGGGAGCGCCCCTTGCTGCTGGCTCCGATGGAGGACGTGACCGACCCCTCGTTCCGCTACATGTGCAAGCGGTTCGGGGCCGACATGGTCTATACCGAATTCATTTCGTCCGACGGGTTGATCCGCGATGCGGCCAAGTCGCTCAAGAAACTGGAGATCGACGAAGCCGAGCGCCCGGTGGGCATCCAGCTCTACGGTCATCTGATCGAACCCATGGTCGAGGCGGCCCGCATGGCCGAAGCGGCGAACCCCGATGTCATCGACATCAATTTCGGTTGCCCCGTGAAGAAGATCGCCGGGCGCGGGGCCGGTTCGGGCATGATGCGCGACGTGCCGACGATGGTCGAGATGACGCGCCGCATCGTCGACGCGGTGCATAAGCCGGTGACGGTCAAAACCCGCTTGGGGTGGGACGACGAACATAAGAATATCGAGGAGATCGCCCTGCGTCTGCAGGACGCGGGCATCGCCGCGCTGACGATCCACGGCCGCACCCGGGCGCAGATGTACCGCGGCGAGGCCGACTGGACGCTCATCGGCAAGGTGAAGAACAACCCGCAGATCCGCATCCCCATCTTCGGCAACGGCGACGTGGATTCGGGGCCGAAAGCGGCCGAGATGTTCGACCGCTATGGGGTCGATGGCGTGATGATCGGCCGCGCGACCTATGGCCGTCCGTGGATTTTCCGCGAAACGAAACATTTCCTCTCGACGGGCGAGGTGCTGCCGCAACCGTCGGTCGCGGAACGAGTGTCCATAGCCAAGGAGCATTTGCAGAAGTCGCTGGAGATCAAAGGCGACCATGTGGGTATTCTGGAAATGCGGCGCCACCTGACCAACTATTTCAAAGGGTTGCCCAATTTCAAGGAAACGCGCCTCAAATTGGTGACATCGCTGGACATCGACGAATTGTTCGCTACCCTCGATGCGATCGCCGACCGCTGGGGCGACTTCGACGCCAGCGCCGCCGTGCCGGCACCCCTGTCGCACAATATATAAAAGGTGCAGAACGTAAATTCTGCACCTTTTTTCTTTTTACGGAAATAACGGCTATTTCAGCA
Organism: uncultured Alistipes sp.; assembly: GCA_947174575.1. Lineage (GTDB taxonomy): Bacteria > Bacteroidota > Bacteroidia > Bacteroidales > Rikenellaceae > Alistipes. Next base: position 2,562 of record CAMWJM010000211.1, read on the forward strand.
CCCGCTCCACATATTCGCGGTAGTCTTTGACCACGGGTTCGTACTCCTCGTCCTCGAACAGCGGCGACGAAATGAGGAAGTCGGCCGTCGCGCGGTTGATCGCCGTGGGGACGTTGTAGAGCGATGCCAGACGCAGCAGCGCCTTGACGTCGACGTCGTGCGGCTGTGCGGCCATCGGGTCGCAGAAGAAGATCAGGGCGCCGATCTTGCCCGAAACGATGAGCGATCCCAGTTGCTGGTCGCCGCCCAGCGGGCCGGATTTCAAAAGCGTAATATCCAGATCGTCGACGCCGCAATCCCCTTCGGTGTGGCTTTTGAGCGTCTTCTCGACCATCTTACCCGTCGTACCGGTGCACACCAGCGGGTGCGAGGCCAGGATGCTGCAGTTCCAGTCGCCCCATTCCGTCAGGTCGCGTTACATGTTGTCGAGCGCTCCGAGCGCCACAAGTTTCTATTTGTCCATAACTGCACTT
>CAMWJM010000212.1 GCA_947174575.1 uncultured Alistipes sp.
CTCAACTTCCGTCATGCGCTTTCGCAGATCTGCTTCAAGGCCGTGAACCGCTCGGCAGAGGATCTCGACATCGAAATCGCCGGCTTCAAACTCGATCGCGTACGCACTTCGGGTACGATGACCTGGGCTACGGGCGACACGAACGTCGACTTCATCCCCGACCTGAAAGACATGTTCCAGGAGGGGGGCAACAACCCCGACGACTTCTGCTCGTGGGACATCGACTACAGCCAGCAGGCAACGGGTTCGTATCTCAACTACTTCTCGTTCGCCGGTGTGGAGCCGGGTGTGAAGGGTAACACGAACGCCCTGACCATCAAGCTGACCGACCAGGTACAGGATCTGACGGGCCACGTCTTCACGGAGAGCTACGCTCCCCAGCCGGGCAAGACCGAGATGAAGCCCTGGTTCATCATCCCGCAGAAGTTTACGAAGTGGGACGGCACCCGCGGTAACAAGAGCGCTCGCATCCTCGTGCTGGTGAAGATCACGCCTAAGGATCGTCCGGAGAAGTATGCCGAGTACATCCAGACGGTGAACGGTCAGCAGATCCACAACTGCTACAAGGGTACGATGAACGAGTACAACGAATCGATCTTCGTATGGGCTGCCGTGGCACCCGTATCGAACACGACCTGGGAAGAGGACGGCACGACGTGGTACGAGTGGCAGCAGAACCGCAAGTATGTCTACACGCTGATCTTCAACGGTACGGAGAGCGGTCTGGTTCCCGAACCCGAACCCGATGGCGACGGCGACGGCGATGATGACGACGACAAGGATCCGGTAGTCAACCTTGTAGACCCGAGCTACCAGTACCACTTCGGTATCACGGTTGACGAATATGACCTGGGCACCGGTTCGGATGTGCAGATGCCGGGTGCCAACGAAGGTTCGAACAATATCGGCTAATAGCCGGAACCGATCGAAGAAAAACCGATGCAGATTACTGCATCGGTTTTTTATTATATGTCGGGATGAATTGGTTAACCAATTTTTTTTGATGGGGTAGTCGGAAAAACGGAAATTCTCCGATTGTGCTTTGCCGTCGGCTACGATCGTGGCGCCATGGGGCGGATCCGGCGTTATTAAATAAGTGCAAAGCGGAACGGTCGGCGGCGAAAAGCATCCGAACGAGTTTGGGCAAAGAACGGCGTCGCAGCTCCGGCCAAACTGCTGCTCGATCGGCTCGAAAGGCCCTGTTGCGGTTTCCGGCCAGGTCGATATTCGATTCGCTCAAAGACGCAAAAAAAACAGTTGCGATTCTTTTTCGCAACTGCTTGGTGTGTAATAATTACTCGTCGTTATTTTATGTAATTTGCGAGTTCGCTGAATGCGATTTGCTGCTGTTCGCCCGAGCGCATGTCCTTGAGCGTGACGGCCCGGGTCTCCAGCTCCTGCGAACCGACGATCGCCACATAGGGAACGGCACGACGGTTGGCATATTCCAGCTGTTTTTTCATCTTGCCGGCTTCGGGGTAAATTTCGGCGGCGATGCCGGCATCGCGCAGCCCGCGCAGGAGCTTGAGACTCGCGGCCTCCTCGTCGGCGCCGAGGTTGACGAACAGCACGCGCGTCGAGCTGTCGACCTCCTCGGGAAAGAGATTCAGGCCCGTCATGACGTCGTAGATGCGATCGGCGCCGAACGAGATGCCGACGCCCGACATGCCGGGCAGGCCGAAGATGCCGGTGAGGTCGTCGTAGCGGCCGCCGCCGCAGATCGATCCGATGGCGAAATCGAGCGCCTTGACCTCGAAAATGGCTCCCGTGTAATAGTTGAGTCCGCGGGCCAGCGAGAGGTCGAGTTCGACGGGCAGTCGGAGACCGAGCCGCTCGATGTGTCCGAAAACGGTCTCCATCTCCTCGATGCCTCGCAATCCGGTCTCGGAAGACCCGATAGTATTGCGCAAAGCGGTTAATTTCTGCTTGTTGTCGCCGCTTAATTCGAGTATGGGTTGAAGCCGATCGACGGCGGCTTCGTCCAGTCCGCGTTCCAGAAGCTCGGCTTTCACGTTGTCCAGACCGATCTTCTCCAGCTTGTCGATGGCCACGGTGATGTCGGTCATCTTGTCGGCATGGCCTATGGTCTCGGCGATGCCGTAGAGGATTTTGCGGTTGTTCACCTTGAGCACCGCGCGGATGCCCAAAGCATGGAACACGCGCTCGACGATCTCGGCCAGCTCGACTTCGCACAGCAGCGACCGGGTGCCGATGACGTCGACGTCGCACTGGTAGAACTCGCGGTAGCGGCCTTTCTGCGGCCGGTCGGCACGCCATACGGGCTGCATCTGGTAGCGCTTGAACGGGAACGACAATTCGCCTTGGTGCTGCACGACATAGCGGGCGAACGGCACCGTGAGGTCGTAGCGCAGCCCCTTTTCGCAGATTTTCGACGCCTGGCGCACCTCGTCGTCCGCCAGTCCGGCGGCATAGTCGCCCGAATTGAGAATCTTGAACAGCAGTTTGTCGCCCTCATCGCCGTATTTGCCCAGCAAAGTCGAGAGGTTCTCCATGGCGGGTGTTTCGAGCGGTGCGAAGCCGTAGAGCCGGAAGACCCGTTTTATGGTGTCGAATATGTAGTTGCGGCGCATCATCTCCACGGGAGAGAAGTCGCGCGTACCCTTGGGAATGGACGGTTTTTGCATTATTCTATGAGTTTGCGGTATTTGACGCGATGGGGTTCGGTGTCGCCGCCCTGTGCGCGCTTCCAGGCCTCGAATTCGCTGTAGGAGCCTTCGTAGAAGACTACTTGCGAATCGCCCTCGAACGAAAGGATGTGCGTGGCGATGCGGTCGAGGAACCAGCGGTCGTGGGAGATGACCACGGCGCAGCCGGCGAAGTTTTCGAGACCCTCCTCCAGCGCGCGCAACGTGTTGACATCGATGTCGTTGGTCGGCTCGTCGAGAAGCAGTACATTACCCTCTTCCTTGAGCGCCAGAGCCAGGTGCAGGCGGTTGCGCTCGCCGCCCGAAAGCATGCCGCACTTCTTCTCCTGGTCGGCGCCCGTGAAGTTGAAGCGGGCGATGTAAGCG
>CAMWJM010000213.1 GCA_947174575.1 uncultured Alistipes sp.
GTGGCATTCCCCAACCTCTACGTGCCGCTGGGCGGCAGCGTCGCCGTCGTTCCGGCGCTCTATTTCCCGGACGGCGAGCAGCTCACCTACTCCGTCGCTATCGCCGACGAGTCGGTCGCCCGGGTCGAGCAGCAGGGCGCCAAGCTCCTCTTCCAGGGAGCGAAAGCCGGCACCTCCGCCGCTTCGATCACCGCGTCCGACGGCACCCGGTTCGAGTTCGTCATCACCGTCCGCAAGGACGCCAACGGCAACGGCTGGCTATAGCAGCATGACGGCCGGCAGCCACATAGCGCTCCTCGCTCTCGGAGCCGCCCTGCTTTTCGGCACGGGTTCGCTCCGGGGGCAGACTATGCCCATCGTTCCGCGCGCCGCGCTCGACAGCCTGGCCCACCCCGCCGTCGTTTCGGGCGGCGAGGCCATGCGGTTCGAGTCGACATGCTTCGACACCGGCAGCATCGACGAGGACGCCGCCCCCGCCACCCGCACGTTCCGGTGGCGCAACGAGGGCACGACGCCTCTGGTCGTCACCCGCGTCGAGACTTCGTGCGGCTGCGTCCGGGCCTCCTTTTCCAAGGCCCCCGTCGCCGGCGGCGAGTGGGGCGAAATCGCCGTCGCCTACCACCCCAAGGGGCACCCCGGCTTCTTCCGGCGACGCATCCTCGTCTTCACGCAGCTGTCCGCCCGGCAGCCCTCGGCCGTGCTCGAACTCACGGGCCGCGTCATCCCCTCGCTCCGCCCCACGGCCGACTACCCCTACGTCATGGGGGCTTTGCGGCTCAAGCAGCAGACCGTCCGCATCGAGGGCGATCGCCGGCAAAGCGAGCGCATCGAGTGCTTCAACGCCGGCGACGAGCCGCTCACGATCCGCGCCGACAGCCGGCTGCTGCCCGAATACCTGCGTTTCGAGTGCGAGCCTACGCGCATCGACCCCGGCACGACCGCCGATCTGGTCATCCGCTTCGATCCCGCCCGCGTCGCCGCCGCGCTGCCCCGGCAGCTGCCGATCCTCCTCGAAGGGTTGTCGCTGCCGCCCTCGCAGCGCACGCTGCAGGTCGTCTTCGACCCTCGAAACTAACCGAATACCCCGACAATCAAAATTTCAGTCTCTATGAAAAATATCCTGAAGATCGTCGTCCTCTCGTTGGCGCTCGCCGCCGCAGTCGCCTGCGACGACGACAAGCAGCCCGTCGATACCTCGCTGCCCGTCACCTCCAACAACATCGCCGGCACCTGGCAGCTGGCCCGCTGGAACGACGCTCCGCTGGCCGACGGCAGCTATGTCTACCTGCACATCATCCGCAAAGACAACCTTTTCGAGCTTTATCAAAACCTCGACAGCTTCCAGGCGCGCCTGCTCACGGGCCGCTTCGCCCTCCTCGATGACGAGGAGCTGGGCACCCTCATCCGGGGCCTCTACGACTACGGCACCGGCGAGTGGCAGCACCGCTACATCGTCCGCGACCTCACGGCCGACCGCATGGTGTGGGTGGCGCTCGACGACCCCGACGATATTTCGATCTACGTGCGCTGCGACGCCATACCCCAGGAGATCATCGACCAGAGCCGGCCGTAACACCACAGCGGCTTCCGCGGCAAGCCAGTAATCCCGGCCTGTAAATCCCGGCTGCCCGCAAATACAACGCCCTGCGACTCGCAAAGTCGCAGGGCGTAATCATAAATACCAAAACCGATACCGCAGCAGCCAACTTATAACACAGCCGGCCTCGCAGTTATAACTGTAGTAGCAATATAGAGTTGTATCGTAGCGTCGATTCTGCGGTATATCGCTGTTTTTTCTATCGAATGAACAGCAATTCCCGATACTTCGGCAGCGGCCAGATCTGGTCGTCGACGATCTCTTCCAGCTTGTCGATGTGGTGGCGTATCTCGTCGAAGAACACGGCCACCGTGTCGTGATAGGCGATCGCTTTCGCACGCTGGTCGTCTATGCGATTGGCTTTCTTGCGGGCGTCGGTCAGCTCGTCGGTCAGCTTCTGTATGGCCGTCGTGTGATCCTGAATCTTCTTGATCAGGGCGATGTCGGCCGTCGATTTCAGCTCCGGAATCTGCAGCAGCTTGTACACTTTGTCCAGCAGCAGCGCTTCGTACTTCGAGGCTATGGGCACGATGTGGTTCATCGCCAGGTCGCCCAGCACACGGCCCTCGATCTGGATCTTCTTCGTGTAGGTCTCCCACTTCACCTCCGTGCGGGCTTCCAGCTCCACTTTCGTATAGACGCCCATCTCGGCGAACATCCGCTGCGCCTCCTTGTCCAGATAGCGGTCGAACATCAACGGCGTCGAGGTCTCGCAGTCCAGCCCGCGCTTCGCCGCCTCGGCTTTCCACTCGTCCGAGTAGCCGTTGCCGTCGAAGCGGATCGCCTTGCACTCCTTGATCATCTTCTTGAGCACCTCGTAAATCGCCCGCTCCTTCTTCGCACCGGCTTCGATCTTGGCGTCGACGGCTGCCTTGAAGCGCGTCAACTCGTCAGCCACCGCCGTGTTGAGCGTGATCATCGCCTCGGCGCAGTTGTCCGACGAACCCACCGCGCGGAACTCGAAGCGGTTGCCCGTAAACGCGAAAGGCGACGTGCGGTTGCGGTCGGTGTTGTCCAGCAGCAGCGTCGGGATGTGCGATATGCCGCTCATCTTGAACACGTTCTTCGCGTCGAAACGGATCGCGTCGTCGCTCTTCGAGGCCTCCAGCTTGTCCAGCACGGCCGACACCTGCGAACCGAGGAACGTCGAGATGATCGCCGGCGGCGCCTCGTTGGCCCCCAGTCGATGGGCGTTCGTCGCGCTCATGATCGAAGCCTTGAGCAACCCGTTATGCTTATAAACCGCAGAAATAACATTCACTAAAAACGTGATGAACTGCAGGTTCTCCGCCGCCGTTTTGCCCGGTCCCAGCAGGTTCACGCCCGTGTCGGTGCCCAGCGACCAGTTGTTGTGCTTGCCCGAGCCGTTGATCCCCTTGAACGGCTTCTCGTGGAGCAGCACCCGGAACTGGTGGCGGCGCGCGATCTTGTCC
>CAMWJM010000214.1 GCA_947174575.1 uncultured Alistipes sp.
ATCAATATCTGTTTTTCACCGTTTTATCCAACTATTGCCCCGGCAACCGCGGGTTCGTCGGGGCCGAGCAGACGCAATTTGCCGCCCGCATCTTCGGCCATCAGGATCATGCCGCGCGAAAGGGTGCCTTTCAATTCACGAGGCGCCAAGTTCACCAGCACCAGCACCTGACGGCCGACCAGCTCTTCGGGCGAGAAATGTTCGGCGATTCCCGACATGATTTCGCGCCGGTCGATGCCCGTATCGACGGTCAATTTGAGCAGTTTTTTCGTCTTGGCCACTTTTTCCGCCGCGATGATCGTCGAAACGCGAATATCCATCTGCTGGAAAGCCTCGAAAGATATTTCGTCTTTTTGAGGTTCGATCTCCCGCGACGCCTCGGCCGCAAGGTTGGCGGCTTTTGTCGCAGCGAGCTTGTCCAGCTGGCGCTGGATTACGTCGTCCTCGATCTTCTCGAACAACAGCGCCGGTTCGCCAATGCGATGACCCGCGGCGATCAAGTCGGTAGCCCCGAGCCGATCCCAATCGAACTTCTCCACCGCCAGCATATTCAATATCTTCGCTGCAGAAAACGGCATGAAAGGCTCGATGGCGATCGCCGTATTAGCCGTAATTTGCAAAGCGACATTCAGAATCGTATCGACACGCGCAGGATCTGTCTTGACGACTTTCCACGGCTCGGTGTCGGCCAAATACTTGTTGCCGAGGCGGGCGATGTTCATCGCGTCTTTCAACGCCTCGCGGAAGTGGTAGTGCTCGATGTTGTTTTCGAGCGACTCCTTGACCGCCGCCATTTCGGCGATGATTTCCCGGTCATAATCGTTCAGCTCGCCGCAGGCCGGCACAGCACCATTGTAATATTTCTGCGTCAGCACCAGCGCCCGATTCACGAAGTTGCCCAAGACAGCAACTAACTCGTTGTTGTTGCGGGCCTGGAAGTCCTTCCACGTGAAGTCGTTATCCTTGGTCTCGGGGGCATTGGCACACAGCACATAGCGCAACACATCCTCCTTGCCGGGAAACTCGTCGAGATACTCGTGCAGCCACACGGCCCAGTTGCGCGAGGTCGAAATCTTGTCGCCCTCCAAATTGAGAAATTCGTTGGAGGGTACGTTTTCAGGCAATATATAGCCGCCATGCGCCTTGAGCATCGAGGGGAAGACGATGCAGTGGAACACGATGTTGTCCTTGCCGATGAAGTGCACCATCTTGGTGTCGTCGGACTTCCAATATTTCTCCCAATCGGGCGTAAAATCCTTTGTAGCAGATATATAACCTATCGGAGCATCGAACCACACATAGAGCACCTTGCCCTCGGCCCCCTCCACCGGCACGGGAATGCCCCAGTCGAGGTCGCGGCTCACGGCACGGGGCTGTAACCCGCCGTCGAGCCAGCTCTTGCACTGGCCGTAGACGTTGGATTTCCACTCCTTGTGACCGTCCAAAATCCATTCGCGGAGGAATGTTTCGTACTGATCCAGCGGAAGATACCAATGCTTCGTTTCGCGCTTCACCGGCACCGAACCCGACACGGCACTGTGCGGGTCGACGAGTTCTTCGGGCGAGAGGGTCGAACCGCACTTCTCGCATTGGTCGCCATAGGCGCGGTCGTTGCCGCACTTGGGGCAAGTACCCACGATGTAACGGTCGGCCAGAAAGGTCTCGGCCTCCTCGTCGTAGTACTGCATCGAGGTCTTCTCGATGAACTTGCCCTCGTCGTAGAGCTTGCGGAAAAAATCCGACGCCGTTTCCGCATGGGTTTTCGACGACGTACGCGAATAGATGTCGAACGACATGCCGAGGCGCTCGAACGACTCCTTGATGATCTTATGATAGCGATCGACGATCTCCTGCGGCGTCACGCCCTCCTTGCGGGCCTTGATGGTGATGGGCACGCCGTGTTCGTCCGATCCGCAGACCGAAACGACGTCGCGACCCCTCAACCGCAAATAACGCGTATAGATGTCCGACGGAATGTAGACTCCCGCCAGGTGGCCGATATGCACCGGGCCGTTGGCATAGGGGAGCGCCGAAGTGACCAAATAGCGTTTGAATTCTTTAGAAGCCATGTTACGAATGATTGCTTTGCCGTTTCAAAAGTAGTGATTTTAATTCACAAAAGCAGTATTCCCGCCCAAAAATTACCTCCCCGCATCGCTCGACCACTCCCGCCGAACGCCGACCCCCCGAAAACGACTCTCCTCGCAGATGCTGGACGCAGCGCACGGACAAAGCGTAGGCTCGCTGCGTAGTGAGCACCGGGCTTACGTCGCCCGAACTGAAACCCATACGCCCTGCGTCGATAACCCCTGCCGCGAAAGAAGAGGAAGACCAATAGCGACCAACGACACCGACATACGTCAAGGCTCCGTCGTCGCGGCTGCGGTAGCCCGCGGCAGGGGCCTATAAAAAGCGATCGCTGGAATGAATGACGGAAAGGAACGCAATGAATAATGAATAGCCGATAGTGAATGTATAACAGAAAAATAATGACACCCATCTCCTTTCGCCATTCATTGGCCGTAACTTTCCGCCAGACTGGAATAAACAACTAACGGAATCCCAACGCAAAACTCCGAACGAGCGTTCGACACCTCGTTTCGAGACCGTCGGTTTCTTACGTCCGTCGTTTCTGTCTGCGTTCTATCTCGTTAGTGGATCGCTGAATCTACTTACCGCACTGGCAGGAACCTTGATTCCTGCCACTCCGGGTATATGAAGGAGAGCCGTTAAATAGGGAATCGAACTTTTGACGAATCGAAAATCACCTCTGCCGAAATATCCGGCAGAGGTGAAATAATTTAAAAGCGAAGACGACGGATTTTTCGTATCGTCTCGGTTTCGTTTAGTGGATTTGCATTTCGTCGAGCAGCCAGCCGGCTCCGGCGAATTTGTCGACGATGAAAAGCACATACCTCACGTCGACAGCTATGGTGCGCTGCAGTTCGGGTTCGAACGCCACATCGCCCGCCATGGCTTCCCGGTTGCGGTCGAGCGCCAGCCCG
>CAMWJM010000215.1 GCA_947174575.1 uncultured Alistipes sp.
GCCGCATCCCGGTGGAGGTGGAGTATGCGTCGGAATTCCGCTACCGCAATCCGATCATCCGCGAGGACGACATCGTGATCGCGGTGTCGCAGTCGGGCGAGACGGCCGACACGCTGGCCGCCGTGGAGCTGGCCCGCAAGGCCGGAGCATTCGTGTTCGGCATCTGCAACGTGGTCGGCTCGTCGATCGCCCGGGCCACCGATTCGGGCGCCTATATCCATGTGGGGCCGGAGATCGGCGTGGCGTCGACCAAGGCATTCACGGGGCAGGTCACCGTCATGGCGATGTTGGCTTTGGCCATGGGCCGCGAGAAAGGCACCGTCAGCGAGGAGTACTACCGCGAAGTGTCGCGTGCCTTGCTCGAATTGCCAGACACGCTCGCCGAGGTGCTGAAAGTGGGCGACCAGATCAAGGATTTGGCGAAAATCTTCACGTATGCCCACAACTTCATCTACTTGGGCCGCGGCTACAACTACCCCACGGCTTTGGAGGGTGCGTTGAAGTTGAAAGAAATATCCTACATCCATGCCGAGGGCTACCCTGCCGCCGAGATGAAACACGGCCCGATCGCCCTGATCGACGCGGAGATGCCGACCGTGGCGATCGCTACACCCGACCACACCTACGAGAAGACCGCCTCGAATATCGAGGAGATCAAGGCGCGCGGCGGCAAGATCATAGCGGTCGTGGCGCGCGGCGACGAACATGTCCGCCGCTCGGCCGACTACTGCATCGAAGTGCCGGTCGTCACGGAGTGTTTGATGCCGATCGTGGTGTCGATCCCGCTGCAGTTGCTGGCCTATTACATCGCCGTCTACAAGGGTCGCAACGTCGACCAGCCCCGCAATCTGGCCAAATCGGTGACGGTGGAATAAACGAAGAGTTCGGCCTATTCGGCCGAACTCCTTTTATAATATAAGGCGGATTATAACGGGACAGGCGGTGGCTTTTCAGGGGCCGTCGCTCTTTTTTCCGTCTTTTCACATCATCTCTTCATAAGCATATTGCACCGCGCGATTGATGATTTCGATGAAGCGGTGCGTTTTGCGGAACTCTGCGATCGTACGCTGCACGAAATCGTCGGCGAGCAGGAATTTTTCGTCGATCGGCCGCTCGATGCACCAATCCTTGTGCTTGAGCAGCTCGGCATACTCGCTATCGGCCGGGAAGCCGGTCGGCACGCGTTTGAGCTTATTTTCCGTGTTGAGTCGGAACCCTTCGGCTGCGTCGATCGACTTCATCAATTCGGCCCCGTTGTCCACGATCTCCTCGCGCACCGAGCGCAGCAACGTCGGCTCGGGACAGTAGATGCCCGAAATAAGCATGTGTTCGCCCACCAATCGGTCGCCCGCCGGTGCGATATGCAGGTAGTAGCCGGCATAGCCCGACTTCTTGCCGTGGGGTGCCACGAAGATGCCGATCCAGTTCTTGTAGGGACTCTTGTCGTTCGAGAAGCGCGTGTCGCGGGCGATGCGATAGGTGCAGTCCTGCACGCGCAAGCCGCGCACCGAGGCGTCGAACGCGGAAATACCCTCGATCAGTTCTTCAGCGAGTTTGGCCACACGAGCCTTGACATGCGCCCACTCCTTGCGGTGGGCGTCGAACCATTCGCGGGTGTTGTCGGCGTCGAGCTGCGCGAGAAAATCGAGTATCTCTTCCATGGCTACCAAGCGAAAAGCGGGTAATCGGCCATCAACTTATTGACATCGCGACGCACGGCGGCGATGTTCTCTTCGTTCTCGGGATCGCACAGCACGCGGTCGATCAATTCGACGATATAGTCCATTTTGTCCTCTTTCAGACCGCGGGTCGTGACGGCCGGGGTACCGAAGCGCAGACCCGAAGTCTGGAACGGCGAACGCGTGTCGAACGGCACCATGTTCTTGTTGGTGGTGATGTCGGCCGCCACGAGGCACTTCTCGGCCAACTTGCCCGTCAGCTCGGGGAACTTGGTGCGCAGGTCGACCAGCATCAGGTGGTTGTCGGTGCCGCCCGAAACGATCTTGTAGCCGCGCTTCACAAAAGCGTCGGCCATGGCGCGGGCGTTTTTCTGCACCTGGGTCTGGTACTCCTTGTAGCTCGGGTCGAGCGCTTCGCCGAACGCCACGGCCTTGGCGGCGATGACATGTTCGAGCGGGCCGCCCTGAATGCCGGGGAAGACGGCCGAATTGAGGATCTGCGACATCATCTTCACGGCGCCCTTGGGCGTGGTTTGCCCCCACGGATTCTCGAAATCCTTGCCCATGAGGATGATGCCGCCGCGCGGGCCGCGCAGGGTCTTGTGGGTCGTGGAGGTGACGATGTGGGCGTATTTCACGGGGTTGTCGAGCAGCCCGGCGGCGATAAGGCCCGCCGTGTGGGCCATGTCGACCAACAGCAGCGCTCCCGCCTTGTCGGCGATTTCGCGCATGCGCCGGTAGTCCCACTCGCGCGAATAGGCCGACGCGCCGCCCACGATGAGTTTGGGACGGCATTCGAGCGCCTGACGCTCCATGGCGTCGTAGTCGATGCGGCCCGTCGCCTCGTCGAGCCGATAGCCCACGGCCTTGAAATATTTGCCCGACATGTTGACCGGCGAGCCGTGCGAGAGATGCCCGCCGTGCGCCAGATCGAGACCCATGAAGGTGTCGCCCGGCTGCAGGCATGCGAAGAAGACGGCCATGTTGGCCTGTGCGCCCGAGTGGGGCTGCACGTTGGCGTATTCGGCGCCGTAGAGCCGGCAGATGCGTTCGATAGCGAGGTGCTCCACCTGGTCGACGACCTCGCAACCGCCGTAGTAGCGGGCTGCGGGATAACCCTCGGCGTATTTGTTGGTCAGCACCGACCCCATGGCTTCCATCACCTGGTCGCTCACGAAGTTTTCGGATGCGATCAACTCGATGCCGTGCGTCTGGCGACTGCGCTCGGCGGCGATCAACTCGAAAATCCGGGAATCTCTTTCCATATCGTAGTGTTTTTCGTGTTTCGATGCGTAAAGATAATCAAATTCGCCGAAAATACATAT
>CAMWJM010000216.1 GCA_947174575.1 uncultured Alistipes sp.
GCCAAGGCCGACGACGAGCAGGCAACGATCGACGCCTGCCGCAAGATCGAAGCCCACTTCGGCTTCCCCGCACCCAACGAACTGGTGCAGAAAGCCGAGATTCCGGGCGGCATGTACTCCAACATGGTGGCCCAGCTCCAGCAGCTCAAGGCCGAGGAGATTCTGCCCCGCGCCATGGAGTTGATCCCCTCGGTGCGTCTGGCCGCCGGTCTGCCGCCCCTGGTGACGCCGACCTCGCAGATCGTGGGTGCCCAGGCCGTCAACTGCGCGCTCGACGAAAAGGCGGGCCGCCCGATGTACTCGAACAAGAGTTCGCAGTTCGTGGGTCTCGTGAAAGGCGAATACGGCAAGACACCGGTGAAGATCGACCCCGAATTCCGCTTCAAGATCTGCGGCGTACGCGAAGAGACGCCCTACGACACCTCGAAATACCAGATGCAGCCCAACCCCGAGCTGCCCGAAGCCGGCGGTGCGAAGCTGGCTGCGACGGAGAAAGAGGTGCTGTTGCTGGAGCTGTTCCCCGTGGTCGCCAAAAAGTTCCTCACCGACCAGAAAGTAAAGGAGTACGAGGCGAAGAAACCCGCCGAACCGAAAGCGGAGGCCGCTCCGAAAGTCGAGGCGCAGCCGGCCGCCGTCGTCACGGGCAACCCTGTGACCGCGCCGCTGCCGGGCCGCATCATCGAAGTGCTGGTGAAAGTCGGCGACACGGTGAAGGTCAACGACGAAGTGGTGATCCTGGAAGCCATGAAGATGGAGAACAGCATCACGACCGACTATGCCGGAGTGGTGAAGCGGATTCTCGTTCAGCCGGGCCAGACGGTTCCCACCGACGCCGTGCTGGTAGAGGTGGAATAACAGCCACCCTATTCCGACCGAAACACCGGTCTCCTTACGGAGGCCGGTGTTTTTTTGCGGTTTTGCACTCCCTTTGCAGAGGTTCGGGAAAAGTCCGAACCACAAAAAAATCAATCGCTATGGCATTTTTCAAAGAATTCAAGGAGTTCGCCGTCAAAGGCAACGTCATGGACATGGCCGTGGGCGTCATCATCGGCGGCGCTTTCGGCAAAATCGTCTCGTCGCTGGTCGACGACATCCTGATGCCCCCGGTCGCCGCCCTGCTGGGCAACACCGATTTCTCGCGCCTGCGCATCGACCTTTCGAAAATGCGCGCCGCGGCGGCCGACACGGTGGGCAATCTCGGCGGCACAGGCACAGGCACAGCCGGCGCATCGACTGCCGAACCGATCTACTGGAACTACGGCGCATTCATCCAGCAGTGCGTGGACTTTACGATCCTGGCGCTCTGCGTCTTCCTGATAGTGAAGCTCATGAACCGCTTGATGAAGAAACGGGAAGCGGCCCCCGCTGCGCCGACTCCTGTGCCCGCACCGTCGAAAGAAGAAGTACTGCTGACGGAAATCCGCGACCTGCTGAAGAAATAGGCCGCAGCCCCTGCGACGGCAGCACGAAATCCGAAAGAGGCCGATCTATCGGTCGGCCTCTTTCTTATGGGTATACTCCTGCAGGACGTAGGTGGTGAAGATCGGGAAGAACATCATGCCCAGCGAAGGCAGCATGATGCAGAAGACTTTGCCGATCGCGGTGACGGGGAAGATCTCGGCGCCGACCGTCGTGACGTTCATCCACGCCCACCACAAGGCGTTGCCGAAGCCGTGCAGCTTGGGATTGACAGCCGCTTCGTACTCGAAGAACACCAACCCCGAAATGTAGGTGAACACCACCACCGTGAAGACATAGGCCGCCAGCAAACGGCGCATCTTGTTGCCGCGCACGAGCCAGCGTACAATGATGACCATTGCCAGGAACGCCCGCAGGATGGGCATCAAACCGACGACCATGCCCCAATCGCGCGTCACCTCGATACCGCCCCAGTCGAGGAGATTCAGCCACGGAATCGAAATCAGCAGAAAAAGCACGTTGCGCCAGAAATAGCGTCCCTTGCGTTCGGCCGCGGCCCACTCTACGAAAAAATCGAGCAGGAAAAGCAGGCAGACGACGAACTGGATGCCGAGATAGATCGGCGAAAAATGGCTCCCGGGGCCGCCGATGATCTCCCACGAAAGCGCAGCGAGCAACACCGCGCCCGCAATGACGGCCAACGCCTCCAACGCATTGCGCAAGCAGACGAAGCGCGCGGGCGCATGAGCCAAGCGGTTCTGTTCGTTATTCATACGATCGAATTTAAACGCGCGGACGGCATGCCCGCGTACGACGGGCACGGAGGCAAAATCGGTGCCAAATGCGCGAACGGAGGTTTTTCGGCCATTTTCCCGCGAAAAGATTTTGCGCGATCGAAAATTTCTGTTATCTTTGCACTCGCTTTCGGCAATGGCGGGATAGCTCAGCTGGTTAGAGCGCATGATTCATAATCATGAGGTCGAGAGTTCAAGTCTCTCTCCCGCTACGGAACGGAAAAGCGAACCTTTCGAAAGGTTCGCTTTTCGTTGTTTTCGGGGGGGCTTTCATTGCAACACGGCGTTGAAAAACCGGAGGTTTTCGGCCGCCCAGCGTTCGCGCTCCTCCTCCCCGCTCCGATGCCCCGATTCGGGAAAGCAGACCCAGCGTTTGCGACTGCGGATCGGATTGTAGGCCGAGAACTGGGTGCGCGGCAGCGTGATGTCGTCCTGCATGCCGAATCCCAGCGACACCGGACAGGCGATGCCGCCGGTCAGATGCTGCAGATCGAAATACGACAGCACCGCCGACGCATGCCGCAGCGACACCCGTTGCCGCCGGGCACCGACCTCGACCGCACTCGCAGGCCACAAGACCCGTCGGAAGCACACGGGAAAGTCGGCCATGGTCGGCATGATCGGCGCCGCAGCGCTCACCCGCCGATCGAGCGCCGCAGCCACCAAAGCCAAGGCTCCGCCCTGGGCGACGCCCGTCACGAACAGATTGCGCCCGTCGAATCCCGCCTGCGCCGCGACGAAATCGATGCCGCGCACCGCATCGGCATAGGCACCTC
>CAMWJM010000217.1 GCA_947174575.1 uncultured Alistipes sp.
CGCCGGCCTGCGCCAATGCACCCGACATCGCCCGCCAGGCTCCCTCGCCGTGCTCCGACGAGGCCGTCTGGTGGAAAGCGTCGTTGGCATTGGCCCAGCCGGTCAGATAGCCGCAGGGCGCCTGGCGCAACGTATCTTCGCACTGCAACACCAAGTATCCGGCCCCCTCGCCCAAATTCAGTCCTGCCCGCGTAGCGTCGAACGGGCGGCAGGGCCGCTCATCGAGAATCTGCAGCGACTCGAAGCCCCCCAGCGTGAAGCGGCTGAGCGCATCGGTACCGCCGACGACCACCCGATCGACCACTCCATGCCGGAGCAACTTGGCCCCCAACAGAATCGCATTGGCTGCCGAGGAGCAGGCCGTGCTGATCGTGGTGGTGAAGCCGTCGATGCCGCAATAGCGGGCGATAGCCCGTGTCGAAGCGGCGCAGTCGTGCATCGCCGTGTCGCGCAGCCGTCCGCCTGCCGGGTCGGAGAGGTAGGCACGGTAGAAATCTTCGGTGCGATCCATGCCGCCCACCGAGGTCGCCGAAACCAGCCCGGTGCGCAGCCCCTCGGCCGGCCCGGCCATGTCGAGCGCCTCCCGCGCCGCGAGCATGCCCAGCAGCGCCGTGCGCGAAACATGCGCCCCGACGCCGAGCATCGCGGCCAGCTCGTCGCTGGAGTGAGGCACTTCGCCGACCGGCACGCGCAGGTGCGTGGCGAGCAGCCGAGAGCTGTCGACGATCCCGCTTCGGGAGCGCTGCAGCGCCTCGATATTGCTCCCGACGCCCGCACCGAGCGCCGAAACGACCCCTATGCCGCTGACGGCGATCTTCATCCTATGCGCGGTTGTCCACGATATACTGGGCCAGCGTCTTCACCGAATAGAAGATCGGCTTGGCGTCGGCCGTGTTGCGGAGCTTCACCCCGTAGTACTTCTCCAGAATGAGAATGATCTCCAATGCGTCGATCGAATCCAGCCCCAGACCCTCGCCGAAAAGCGGAGCTTCGGCGTCGATCTCGTCGGGCGTGATCTCTTCGAGATTCAGCTCTTCGATCAAATGCTCCTTGAGTTCCTGTATCAATTGTTCCATAATATCATTGTATGATTTCTTCTGCTTCCAATAGTTTGAGCGCGACGTCCCACTCGCCGCCGAGCAGTTCGCAGCGGCCGCAAATCACGGCCCGGGCATGTCCCTGCCCGAGCAAAAGACGCGCATAGCGCTCGGCCGAAGCGTCGTCCCCGTCGTCGATGAAGAAAGTGTTGTCGCCCTGGATGCGGTGGCGGATGCACGCCTCGCCCGCCGCGACGTTGGGCAGCGTATAGACGAATACGGCCGGCGAGACGGGTTCGGTCGCCGCGTCGAGGATGCGTTGGTGCTCCAGATCGGTATCGAGCGACGCGGCCCGGTTGCTCAACACGAGCGCCACCTCGGTCGGGGCGAACCGCCCGTCGAGCGGCGCCTCGCGCAACAGCCGTTCGACCGCCACATAGAGGGCTTTCGAGAGGTCGCTCATCTTGTAGAACTTCATGTCGGGCGCTTCGAGGGCACGGAACTCCTCGCGGATGAACTCGGCGAACGGCCGCGTCGACTGCGGCAGCCGATAGGCGGCGCGCTCCACGATGCGGTAGGTGTCTGCAGGTACGAAAGCCGATGTCCCGCACCCCTCGCCCGCCAGCACGACGGCGGCGTTGCAGCCGCCGAATCCCGATGCCGTCTTCACGCAGCAAGGCTGCTCCAACGGCCGGTTCTGCGGCGACAGATTCAGCGCGAAAGGCACCCCCGAACTCTCGTAGCCTTTCGTCCCGTAGACGATGCCCCGGCGCAGCTGCTCGGCGCAGACGATCGTCTCGACCACGCCCGAAGCGCCGAGCGTGTGGCCGAAATATCCTTTCAGTCCGTTCATCGGCACGCCGTCCAAACCGGCCCACACGAGGGCCTTGCTCTCCATCTCGTCGTTGTAGAGCGTGGCGGTGCCGTGGGCGTTGACCAGCCCCACGGCTTCGGGGCCGATGCCCGCCTGCTCCATGGCCTCGCGGATGGCATAGTAGAGTCCGTCGCCTGTCCGCGAGGGGCCGGAGATGTGGTTGGCGTCGTTGGTCACGGCGCCGCCGAGCAGTTCTATGGCCGGCTCCTGCGCCTGTTCGCGGTCGGCGGTCAGCAGCAGCGCGCCGCAGGCCTCGCCGAGCGAAAGTCCGTCGCGCTCGGCGTCGTAGGGGCGGCACGGACGTTCGCTCACCGACTTGAACGACCGGAAGCCCTCGGCGATGAACTCCGACAGCAAGTCGCAGCCCGCGACCACCACGGCGTCGCACTCGCCCGTCAGCAAGAGCCGCTGCCCGACGATGAGGGCCGAGAGGCCCGATATGCAAGCATTAGAAACAGCGATCGGCCGACGGGCAGCCCCGAAATATTCGGCCACCCGGCGGGCACAGGCATAGATGAACGCCTCTTCGGGCGGCTCCGCGCCGCACCCTTTCAGGCGGTCGATGTTGCCTTTGGTCGTGGAGACGATGAGCTGCACGCGCGCGTCGTCGAGCCGGACGCCCGACTGCGCGACGACCTCCCCGATCGTGCGGATCATCAAGGCCTCCATGCGGGTATAGCCCGCCAGCGGCTCGGCGAGGGGCATATCGGACGGAATCGCCCCGCAGACCATTCGCAGCGCCTCGCTGGCCGCCAGCCCCGTCCGCCCGGCCTCGATCGCGGCGAGCGTCGCCGCCCGGTCGCCCAAAGCCGTGGCCAGAGCATCGGCTCCCAGCCAGATATGTCTTATCGCTTCAGCCATCGTTCTCTCCATTGCCGGTAGAAATCGGGCAGCGCGAGACACAGCTCGCCCTGCGCATCGACGAACACCTGCACCGAACTCCCCGTGGCGACCACTTCGCCGTCGGAATCGCGGCGGATTTCATACTCGAAGCAGAGCTTCGCCGCGGGCGAATCCAGATAGCGCACCTCGACGGTCGCCGTATCGCCCACGGCGAGCGGCCGCACGTAGTGCA
>CAMWJM010000218.1 GCA_947174575.1 uncultured Alistipes sp.
ACTTTGTCCGCCTTTTGCGGTTTTAATTCAAACGGATTCATAGATCCTCCTTTTCTTCCGTTATTGCCGAGGTACAAAAAAAGTATTCGCACTCTTGCTTTCTTTTCTGAAAAATGTTACAATGCAGAAGATGAAACGGAAAACGGCTTACTTTATTGAGATAAGCGCATTTATCATTTGCTTTGCCCTGATTCTCGTCGGAGCGTATATGAGCATTGATATTTTGGTTTATCTCGGAATCGGAATTTTATTCGGCGGCGGGTTTCTGCTTGCCGTCGTCGGCATGGTCGTCATGTTCGTACGCGCCCGCAAACAGGCGGACGAGATGGATAAAAAGACAGAAGAAGCCGAAGCCGCCGAACAGCGGCACGATCCATTTCATCTGTTTGGTTTCCACGCGATGTGCCGACAGGATTTCGTCGCGGCGGATTTCGGTGATGTCCAGCAGGCAGCGTATTTCGAGAGCTTCGTCCGTCACCACGAGTTTGCGGGGGATCGACAGCGCCATCAAGGCCACCAGCGCTATGATGAACGAGGTGAACCACGCCGAAAGAAATCCGCCCTCGTAGAGGTAGTAGAGCACGCCGCCCAGACAACCGAAGACGAGCAGGTAGATCAGCGTCCAGTAGATCGTGTGGCGGTCGAAACGATATTCGTAGATGTGTTGCATAACGTGTGTTTTATTCGGTCGGCAGGTCTTCGTAGGCGTTGGCTTCGCGGGCGGCCAGCAGTGCTTCGGCCACGGCGAAATCTTCCGGGGTCGTGAGCTTCAGATTCGCGCGTTCGCCCTCGCAGAGGTGCACGGTATGTCCGGCATGCTCCGCCACGGAGGCGTCGTCGGTGAACTCCGGACGATATTCGGCCCGATAGGCGTCGCGCAGCAGCTCGGCATCGAACACCTGGGGCGTCTGCACGATCCGCAGCCGTCGGCGGTCGACGGGGTGCGAACGCTCGCCGTCGGTCTCCCGATAGGAGTCGGCGGGTTCGACGACCGGAATCGCCGAGCCGTGCTCTGCGGCGGCCGCGACCAGGCGGCGGATCAGCTTCGGCGTACCTAACGGGCGCACCCCGTCCTGCACGGCGATCCGCTGCAGCTCTTGCGGCAGCGCGGCCAGACCGTTGCGCACCGAGTGGAACCGTTCGGTGCCGCCCGCCGTCACGGTGTGGGGCGCCACGTCGAACCGGGCACGCAGGTCGTTCCAGAAGTCGATGTATGCCGCCGGCAGAACCACGGCGATCGGGGCGCCGGGCAGAGCTTCGGCGAAGTTGTCGATCGTGCGGGCCAGCACCGGACGCCCGCCCAGCAACGCGAATTGCTTGGGGATGCGTCCGCCGCATCGGTGTCCTTGGCCGCCGGCTACGATGATGACTCCGCAGGATTGCATCGGGCGGTCATTCGGCTGGTTTGGCCTGGGTTTTCGACTTCGGCGCGACGGTGCCCGGGGCGTCGGAGTGTACGGGTGTCGGGATGACGATCGAGTCGAGCTGCGTGATGCGCTCGTCGTCGGGCACCTCGCCGTTCAGCTCGGCGATGATGCGGTCGCGCACGAATTCGAACGTCTCGCGATTCTCCTTCGAGATCGGTTCGGCCGGTTGCTGGGGAATTTTCAGCGGGTCGATGGGCGTGCCGTTGCGCCAGATGCGGTAGTCGAGATGCGGGCCGGTCGACGCGCCGGTCGAACCCACATAGCCGATCAACTGGCCCTGCGAGACGCGTGTCCCTTTCGCGATGCCTTTGGCATAGCCGTTCAAGTGGAGATAGCCCGTCACCAAGTTGCCCGGGTGTTTGATCTTGAGCGTGTTGCCGCCACCGCCGCTCCAGCCCTTGAACGTCACCACGCCGTCGGCCACGGCCCGTACGGGCGTGCCTTTGGGTGCTGCGTAGTCCACGCCCGTGTGCGGACGGTAGACCTTGTAGATCGGGTGTTTGCGGGCATAGGTGAATTTCGAGCTGATGCGCGAATATTTGAGCGGTGCCTTGAGCAGCTGCTTGCGCAGGCTCGCGCCGTCGGCCTCCCAGTATCGGAGCTTGCCGTCCTGACGGAAAGGTATGGCATAATATTCCTTGCCGCCCTGAATGAATTTCGCACCCCATATGCGGTCGATGCCGGCCGGGATGGTGTCGTCGATGAACCGCTCGTCGTAGATCACCGTGAAGCTGTCGCCCTTCTGGATGCCGAAGAAGTCGACCGTCCACTGGTAGATGTTCTCCATCTCGGCCGCCAGGGCGTAGGGCAGGTTCTGCTCCATGATCGACCCCCAGAGCGACGACTGGATCACCGCGCTGCTCTTGGCGCGGCGCAGGGTCATGGGCTTGCTGTCTTTGCGCACCGAGACCGAATCTTCGTCGTGGAATCCGAAGACTACGTAGTCGGTCAGGTCGGTTTCGTAGACGATGTAGTCGAGGTGGGGGCTGTAGAGCGAATCTTCGTGGATGAAGACCGTGTATTTGTGCCCTGCGCGGATGTTACGCAGCGGGAACGTCTCCTTGCTCGCGCGGTCGAGCCGGTCGATCTGCCGCGCGGTCACGCCGTAGCGGTTGAGGATTTTGCCCATCGTTTCGCCCGGGCCTATTTCTCCGGTTTCGAGACGGTAGTCGTCGGCGTCGATGCCGTAAACGAGGTTTCGGTCTTCCTGCGGTGCGTCCGGTTGCGTGCAGTCGCAGGCGCCCGCCAGCAGGGCGAGCACGACCAGTAGGGTTGAAGCGAGTTTTTCCATATCATAGGCAAAGATAGTGCAAGTCGAGCGCAAAAGCAAACTTTGTTTGCATTTTGCCGAGACGCCGCCTATCTAAACCGCAGCGCCAGCTGCGGTAAAGTGCAAGTCGAGCGCAAAAGCAAACTTTGTTTGCATTTTGCCGAGCCGCCGCCTATCTAAACCGCAGCGTCAGCGGCGGTAAAGTGCAAGTCGAGCGCAAAAGCAAACTTTGTTTGCATTTTGCCGAGCC
>CAMWJM010000219.1 GCA_947174575.1 uncultured Alistipes sp.
GAACGAGGCGGAGTGCCCCATCGAGCGCGCCAAGGCCAAGATGGACGCCGGCTTCGAGTTCATGCAGAAGATGGGCATCGAGTACTACTGCTTCCACGACGTCGACCTCGTGGACGAAGATCCCGATCCCGCCAAGTATGAAGCCAACCTGCGCGAGATCGTTGCCTATGCCAAGCAGAAGCAGGCCGAAACGGGTATCAAGCTGCTGTGGGGCACGGCCAATGTTTTCGGCAATGCCCGCTATATGAACGGCGCTTCAACCAACCCCGATTTCGACACGGCGGCCCGCGCCATGCTGCAGATCAAGAACGCCATCGACGCCACGATCGAGCTGGGCGGCGAGAACTACGTTTTCTGGGGCGGCCGCGAGGGCTACATGTCGCTGCTGAACACCGATATGAAGCGCGAAAAGGAGCACATGGCCACGATGCTGACCATGGCCCGCGACTATGCCCGTTCGAAGGGCTTCAAGGGCAACTTCCTCATCGAGCCGAAGCCCATGGAGCCGATGAAGCACCAGTACGACGTCGACACCGAGACCGTGATCGGCTTCCTGCGCGCCCACGGTTTGGACAAGGATTTCAAGGTCAACATCGAGGTCAACCACGCCACGCTGGCGGGCCACACGTTCGAGCACGAGTTGCAGTGCGCCGTCGATGCCGGCATGCTCGGTTCGATCGACGCCAACCGCGGCGACTACCAGAACGGCTGGGACACCGACCAGTTCCCGATCGACCTCTACGAAATGGTGCAGGCCATGCTGGTGATCGTGCGCGGCGGCGGTTTGCAGGGCGGCGGCACGAACTTCGACGCCAAGACGCGCCGCAACTCGACCGACCCCGAAGACCTCTTCATCGCCCACATCGCCGCCATGGATGTCATGGCCCGCGCGCTGCTCATCGCCGCCGATCTGCTGGAGCACTCGCCCTACGAGACGATGCTCGCCGAGCGCTACGCCTCCTATGACAAGGGCGAGGGCAAGGCTTTCGAGGAGGGCAAGCTCACCCTGGAGCAGGTGGCCGACTACGCCCGCAAGCACGAACCCGTCCAGCACAGCGGCAAGCAGGAGCTGTACGAGGCCATCGTGAACATGTACATCTGAATTCCCGTTCGGAGCGGAGAGCCGCATGCGCTCCGCTCCGATTTTTCGAACCTACCTAAAACTTCGACAAAATGACCGATCGAAAAACCGGCAGTCTGTTCTATCTGCTCTCCATCGTACTGGTGGCGATCATCGGCGGACTGCTCTTCGGCTACGACACCGCGGTGGTGTCGGGTGCCGAAAAAGCCCTCGAAAACTTCTTCCGCAGCGGTTTGGGCGACCTCTACACCTCGGGCTGGCACGGGTTCACCGCGTCGAGCGCCCTGCTGGGCTGCGTGATCGGCGGAGCGATCTCCGGGCTGCTCGCCTCGCGCTTCGGCCGCAAACGCTCGCTGCTCATCGCCGCGGTGCTCTTCTTCATCTCGGCGCTGGGTTCGTGGTGCCCCGAAAGCGGGCTGCTGCCCTACGGCGAGGCATCGCAAACGCTGCTCGTGGTGTTCAACTTCTACCGCGTCCTGGGCGGCGTGGGCGTGGGTCTGGCTTCGGCCGTGTGCCCGATGTATATCGCCGAAATCTCGCCTGCGAAGATCCGCGGCACGCTCGTGTCGTGCAACCAGTTCGCCATCATCTTCGGCATGCTGGTAGTTTATTTCGTCAACTACATGATCCGCAACTCGCTGGGCGACACCGCCGAAGCGATCCAGACGACCATGGACGCCATAGGCTGGCGCCGCATGTTCGTGAGCGAGGCGTTCCCCGCCGGGATCTTCGGGTTGCTGGTGCTGTTCATCCCCGAGACGCCGCGTTTCCTGGCGCTCAAGGGCTGCGACGGGAAGGCGCTCCATATTCTGGAGCGGATCAACGGCGCGGCGGAGGCCCATACGATCCTCGACGACATCAAGGCTACGGTGCACGAGAAGCGCGAACACATCTTCGCCTATGGCGTGGCCGTGGTCGTGATCGGTATCCTGCTGTCGTTCTTCCAGCAGGCCGTGGGCATCAACGTGGTGCTCTATTATGCGCCCCGCATCTTCGAGAACATGGGTGCTTCGGGCGACGCTTCGATGATGCAGACGGTGGTCATGGGCGTGGTGAACATCATCTTCACGGTGGTGGCGATCTTTACGGTCGACAAAATGGGCCGCAAACCGCTGCTCATCGTCGGCTCGACGGGCATGATGATCGGCATGATCGCCCTGGCGGCGCTGTCGTTCACCGACTCGATCGGCACCACCGCACTGGTCTTCATCATCCTCTATACGGCGTCGTTCATGATGTCGTGGGGGCCGATCTGCTGGGTGTTGATCGCCGAAATTTTCCCCAACACCATCCGTTCGCAGGCTGTGGCCATCGCCGTGGCGGCGCAGTGGATCTCGAATTTCCTCGTCTCGGCGACGTTCCCGTCGTTGAGCGCCTGGAGCATCGGCGGCACCTACTGCATCTATGCCCTGATGTCGCTGCTCTCGGCCCTCTTCGTGTGGCGCTGGGTACCCGAGACCAAAGGCAAGACCTTAGAGGAGATGTCCGACCTGTGGCGCAAGCGATAGGCTGCACAGCCCCGAAACGAAAACCCCGGATCGTTCGATCCGGGGTTTCTTGTCATACGGAAGGCGGCTTACGCCTCGGCGCCGAACTCCATCAGGAAAGCCTTGATGAAAGCGTCGAGGTCGCCGTCCATGACCGCCTCGACGGCCGAGGTCTGGCAGCCCGTGCGATGATCCTTGACGCGGCGGTCGTCGAAGACGTAGGAGCGGATCTGCGAGCCCCACTCGCTCTTCTTCTTCGAGGCTTCGAGGGACTGCTGCGTGGCCATGCGCTTGTCCAATTCGCGCTGGTAGAGCTTCGAGCGAAGGATGCGCATGGCGTTCTCGCGGTTCATGAGCTGCGAGCGGGTCTCCATGTTCT
>CAMWJM010000220.1 GCA_947174575.1 uncultured Alistipes sp.
CCCTGCGCCGCACACCTTTTCGTTCAATTCGCCCAAAGGCGCTTGTCCCCGATGAAACGGGTTTGGAGAGGAGGCAGTGTTCGATCTGTCCAAGATCATCCCCGAAAAGCGGCTTTCGCTGCGCGAGGGGGCCGTCGAGCCGTTGGGCAAATACCGCAACAACACGATTTTCGCTTTGCTCGAAATGCTGGGCCGGCGCTACGATTTCACGCTCGACGATCCCGTCGCTTCGTTCTCCGAGGCGGCGCTCCATGCCGTGCTCTATGGCGATGCGGAGCCGCTGGCCGTCGATCTTTCGGAGTTCGGGGCACCCTCCGGGGGACGGCAGTTTCTTTCGTGGGAGGGCGTCGCCGAGTATATCGGCCGTGCGGACGACGACGAGTCGGCCCGCGGCCGCAAGTGGCGCGAGCAGTTTCTGGTCTACCGCAAGTGTTCCGCCTGCGGCGGTTCGCGGCTCAAGCCCGAGGCGTTGCAGTTCCGAATCGGCGGCAAAAATATCGCCGAGGTGTCGGCCCTCTCGATCGAGGAGTTCGCCGAGTGGGTGGCCCATGTCGAGGAGTATATGACCGACAAGGAGCGGCGCATCGCCCAGGAGGTGGTCAAGGAGATCCGCGAGCGGCTCCGTTTCCTGATCGAAGTGGGGTTGGGTTACCTGTCGCTTGCGCGGTCGTCGCGGTCGCTTTCGGGCGGCGAGAGCCAGCGCATTCGGCTGGCGACGCAGATCGGCTCCAAATTGGTCAACGTTCTTTATATTCTCGACGAGCCGTCGATCGGTCTCCACCAGCGTGACAACCAGCGGTTGATCCGCAGCCTTGAGGAGTTGCGCGATGCCGGTAATTCGGTCATCGTCGTCGAGCACGACGAGGAGATGATGCGCGCCGCCGACTTCATCGTCGACGTCGGCCCCAAGGCCGGACGTCGGGGCGGACATATCGTTGCCGCGGGAACGTTCGACGAGATCCTGCATTCCGATTCCATTACGGCCGACTACCTCACGGGGCGCCGGCGCATCGAAATCCCCGAAAAACTGCGTTCTGGATCGGGGCAGCGCATCGTCGTGCGCGGCGCCCGGGGCAACAACCTCAAAAATATCGACGTTGAATTCCCGCTGGGCAAGTTGATCTGCGTCACGGGCGTGAGCGGCTCGGGCAAGTCGACGCTCGTCAACGAGACGCTGCGGCCCATCCTGTCGCGCGAACTCTACCGGTCGCTCGATCGTCCGCTCGACTACGATTCGATCGAGGGTATCGAGCATGTCGACAAACTGGTCGTCGTCGACCAGTCGCCCATCGGGCGTACGCCGCGCTCCAATCCGGCCACTTACTCCGATGTCTTCACCGACATCCGCAAGCTCTTCGAGCTGACGCCCGACGCGCAGATCCGCGGTTTCAAGGCGGGACGTTTCTCGTTCAACGTCAAAGGCGGCCGCTGCGAGGAGTGCCGCGGCGCAGGGGTGCAGACCATCGAGATGAACTTTCTGCCCGACGTCTACGTGACCTGCAAGGCCTGCGGCGGACACCGCTACAACCGCGAAACGCTCGAAGTCAAATACAAGGGCAAGTCGATCGACGACGTGCTCAATATGACGGTCAACATGGCCGTGGAGTTCTTTGAGCATATCCCGAATATCCACCAGAAACTGCGTGCCATTCAGGAAGTGGGACTGGGTTACCTGACCCTCGGGCAGCCCTGTACGACCCTCTCGGGCGGCGAGAGCCAGCGCATCAAACTCGCGTCCGAGCTGTCCAAGCGCGACACGGGGCGCACGCTCTACATCCTCGACGAACCCACCACGGGACTGCATTTCGAGGACATACGGCTGCTTTTGGAAGTGCTCAACAAGCTGGTAGACCGGGGAAACACAGTGATCGTCATCGAACACAATCTGGATGTGGTGAAAGTCGCCGACCACATCATCGACATCGGCCCCGAGGGCGGCATCGGCGGCGGCGAGGTCGTCGCCACGGGCACGCCGCACGACGTCGCGCAATGCCCCCGCAGCTACACGGGGCAGTTCCTGAAAAAGATGGGGCTGTAAATCGTTTTGTCTTGAAAATGATTATATTTGCATCGTATTTAATACTTTCGCCTATGATATAGCCACGCCCGTGCGCACATCGTAGACATATTCGGAAAAAGCGTTAGCTTTCATTCTTGTCTTTGAAACTTCGACACTTTCAGCGACTACCAAGAGTAAAGCGGTGACGCTCACGCCCTCACGGCGTGGGCTTTACTCGTTATTTGGTAGTCAGGTAGTCGAAGACCTCAAAGACAGATAAAGAGTTTTGTCCGCGCTTTTTTTATGTGCGTATATGCCCCTTTTCGAGGACAAACCGAAACATTATGATCGATTTCTTCGGGCGGAATTTCGCCCGGTTAAAAAATGTGAAAAATGAAGAAATTTTATATGTTGTTTCTCCTCGCGGGCCTGATCGCCGCAGGATGCAGCAAAAATGACGACCGAAGCACCGACACCCCCTATCCTCCGATCGCGGCTGACGATGCCGATATTACCGATCGATTCGATCCGCTTTTCGCCCGGGCGTTGCAGAAACGCGGTTATATCGCCGATGCCGACCGTATTATTTACAAGGAGATCAAGAATATTACGGAAATATCCATTTCGGGAACTTATGACGAGCGCGGCGAAGTCGCCTCGTTGCAGGGGATCGAATGCTTTACGGCGTTGACCGATTTGGCCTGCTCCTACAATCAGCTGACGTCGCTGGACGTATCCGGAAACAGGGCGTTGGTGTATTTGTCCTGCGACTATAACGAGTTGACCTCCCTGAATGTTTCCGCGAATACCGCATTGTCGTCGTTGGCCTGCAACTACAATCGATTGGCGACGTTGGATGTGTCGAAGAACACGGCATTGACGGAACTGCTCTGCTGCTCCAATGAGTTGACGGCGTTGGATCTGTCGAAGAATACGG
>CAMWJM010000221.1 GCA_947174575.1 uncultured Alistipes sp.
CTATGCCCCTCCTCGCGGGGCGACTGGCGCATGTCGAAATAGAAACATTCGCTGGGCATCACCACGGTGCGGTAGCCCTTGGCCGTGGCATCGAGACAGGATTCGACGCTCCGCCACCCGTGTATGCGGCTCTCGCGGGTGAACCGGCCGCTGGCCGCCGCTTCGTCCCACACGGCGGGACGCTTGCCTCGCTTGGCGAGCATGGCGGTCAGGCGGTTCATGAACCGATCCTGCAGCCGGTGGGGATCGGCGATGCCCAGCCGCCGCATCAAAGCGCGGCAATGAGGGCATTTAGTCCATTGCGACACCTCCACCTCGTCGCCGCCGATGTGGATGCAGTCCGACGGAAAGAGGGCGCAGATTTCGCCCAGAATGTCGTCTAAAAGAGCGTAGTTCTCCTCGCGGGCCACGCACCACGCCGAGCGGTAGTCGGTGCCGCCCGTGGAGGCCGTGTCGGCCGGATAGTCGCACCGGATCTCGGGATGCACCGACCCGATGCAGCGGCTGTGGCCCGGGAGGTCGATTTCGGGGATGATCTCGATGTTGCGCCGGGCCGCGTAGTCGATCAGGCGGCGCATCTCCTCCTGGGTGTAGTAGCCGCCGTACTTCTCCGACCATTTGCCGTAGACCGCCACGACGGGCGAATCACCGCCGCGGAATCCGCCGACCTCGGCCAGCTCGGGATGCGAGCGGATTTCGAGCCGCCACCCCTCGTCGTCGGCCAGATGCAGGTGCAGTTTGTTGATATTATGGTAGGACAGCAGGTCGATATAACGTTTCAGCATCGTCGGTTCTATCCATGTGCGGGCCACGTCGATCATCATGCCGCGATAGGCGTAGCGCGGGGCGTCGTCGGTCGTGCCGCAGGCCAGCGTCGTGCCGGCGGGGATGCCGCGGCGGGCGTAGATCTCGGGCGGCAGCAGGCGGAAAAGCGCCTGCAGACCGTTGAATGCCCCGCCGTAGGCAGTGGCGCCGATGCGGATGTATTCGGGCGCTATCTCCAGCCGGAAAGCCTCCGACGGCTCGCCCGGTTCGAGAGTCAGCACCACGGCACTCGCCCCGGTGCGCGACGGCTCGACGTCGCAGCCCAGATATTCCGCCGCATATTCGGCCAGCGGCAGCAACTCCGGGTCGGCGGCCAAAGTCGTGGCCGGGCCGAAAACGAAATACCCTTCGGTGGGCTGCAGGGCGACCGGCGCGGGTTGTGCGCAGAGCGAGGCGGCGCAGAAAAGCGAAATCGAAGCGAGCAGAAGCGGTTTCATAGGGATAAGGGAAAAAGGATCGATCGCGTTCGACGAAGTTAGGTTATTCCGGTAAAACGGCCAAATATTCGGACGAAATAGTAGGCCTCTTTTTGAAAATGTAGTACCTTTGCTTCGAAAATATTCGTTTTATGGAACAGGATAAACGACTGGCGGCCACGGCGCGGCTGCTGGAGGTGATGAACACGTTGCGCCGCGAATGTCCCTGGGATCGCGAGCAGACGTTCGATTCGCTGCGCAGCAACACCATCGAGGAGACCTACGAGCTGGCCGACGCCATCACGGATCGCAACATGGAGGGCATCAAGGAGGAGCTGGGCGACCTGCTGCTGCATGTGGTGTTCTACTCCAAGCTGGGCGAGGAGCAGGGTGCGTTCGACTATGCCGACGTGGCCAATGCCTTGTGCGACAAGTTGATCTATCGGCATCCGCATGTCTATGGCGACATCCATGCCGACACGCCCGACGAGGTGAAGGAGAACTGGGAGGCGCTCAAACTCCGCAAGAAAAACCGCAAGAGCGGCACGCTGGGCGGAGTGCCCCGCTCGCTTCCGGCCATGGTCAAGGCCTATCGCGTGGGCGAAAAGGCTGCGGCGACGGGTTTCGACTGGCAGCGCCGCGAGGACGTGTGGGACAAGGTGCGCGAGGAGATCGGCGAAGTGGAGGCCGAGATGAAATCGGGGTCGCGGGCCGATCTGGAGGCCGAATTCGGCGATCTGCTGTTCGCACTGGTCAACGCGTGCCGCCTCTATGGAGTCGATCCGGAATCGGCGCTGGAGCGCACGAACAAGAAATTCATCCATAGGTTCAATTATATGGAGGAACAGGCTGCGGCACAAGGTCATACGCTGCACGATCTATCGCTCGACCGCATGGAGGAGTTGTGGCAGGAGGCAAAAAAAAGCGAATAAGTTATGGCTTTGATCCGCAAAATCCGCGGGCACGAACCCGTGGTGGGTGAAAACACCTTTCTGGCCGAGACGGCCGTGCTGTTGGGCGACGTGACCGTGGGCCGCGACTGCTCGATCTGGTACAACGCCGTGCTGCGCGGCGACGTGAACAAAATCGTGATCGGCGATCGCACCAACATACAGGACGGCGTGGTGCTCCACGCCATATACGACGGCGCCAAACATCCGTCGCAGACCGTCATCGGCAACGACGTGTCGATCGGCCACAACGCCGTGGTGCACGGGGCGCGCATCGGCGACAACTGTCTCGTCGGCATGGGAGCGATCGTGCTCGACAATGCCGTGATCCCCTCGGGGTGCATCATTGCGGCGGGCGCTCTGGTGCTCTCGAATGCGCAGCTCGAACCCGATTCGCTCTATGCGGGCGTTCCGGCAAAAAAAGTCCGCGCGGTGACGCCCGAGCAGCGCGACGAGATCATCCGACGCACGGCGCACGACTACATGCTCTATGCGTCGTGGTTCGAAGAGAAGTAGACCATGAAACTGCGGACGAGATATTCCGACATCCTGCTGAATCTGCTGGTGGCCGTGGCGGTGAGTCTGGTGGTGAATTTTTCCTACCTGCTGCTGCTCTTGGTCTGTCTCG
This sequence comes from uncultured Alistipes sp., assembly GCA_947174575.1. Lineage (GTDB taxonomy): Bacteria > Bacteroidota > Bacteroidia > Bacteroidales > Rikenellaceae > Alistipes. Next base: position 2,820 of record CAMWJM010000221.1, read on the forward strand.
GATACACATCTCCGAGCCCCCGAGACAAGCGGCAATCTCGTATGCCGTATTCTGCTTGAAAAAAAAATGGTGGTGTGGGGGGGGGGGGG
>CAMWJM010000222.1 GCA_947174575.1 uncultured Alistipes sp.
TGGGGGCCGTGGTGTGCAATGCGTCGACGACGTACGCCGTTTACCAGGCCGTGCAGAAGAACAAACCGCTCATCGAGCGCGTGGTGACTATCACGGGCAAGGGGCTGGCGACGCCCAAGAACCTGCTCACGCGCATGGGTACGCCTATTCAGACGCTTATCGACGCAGCGGGCGGCCTGCCCGAGGATGCGGGCAAGGTGATCAACGGCGGCCCGATGATGGGGCGTGCCATGATCAATCTGGCATCGCCGGTGACCAAGGGCTGTTCGGGCATCACGGTGCTCGGCGGCGAGGATGCCGAGCGTCGCACGGCGTCGCAGTGCATCAAGTGCGCGAAGTGCGTGGCTGCCTGCCCCATGGGTCTGGAACCCTACTACCTCTCGAAGATGACCCAGAAGAAGGGCTGGGAGGCCGTGGAGGCGCAGATGATCACTTCGTGCATCGAGTGCGGCTGCTGTCAGTCGACGTGCCCGGCCTACCTGCCGCTTTTGGACTGGATCCGTCTGGGCAAGCAGACGGTGATGGGTATCATCCGCCAGCGCGCTGCAGCGGCCGCTCCCAAGAAGTAGCGGCGTATTTCACATGTCAACAGAAAAAAGAAACAATATGGCTAACAAACTTATCGTCGCTCCTGCACCGCATGTGCAGACCACGCAGTCGACGGCCCGCATCATGCGCGACGTAGTGATCGCGTTGATGCCGGCGCTGATCGTCTCGGTGGTGGTCTTCGGCTGGAGCGCACTCTGCGTCACGGCGCTCTCGGTGGCTTCGTGCGTGGTGTTCGAATATCTGATCCAACGTTTTCTGGTCGGCGGCGCACCGACGGTCGGCAATTGGTCGGCCGTGGTCCCGGGCGTGCTGCTGGCGTTCAACTTGCCGGCGTCGATTCCCTGGTGGATCGTGGTGATCGGCGCGTTCGTGGCGATCGCCATCGCCAAGATGACTTTCGGCGGTCTGGGCAAGAATCCGTTCAACCCCGCGTTGGTGGGGCGCGTGTTCCTGTTGATCGCCTATCCCGTGCAGATGACTTCGTTCCCCCAGCCGGAGAGCTTCGATGCGCTGTCGGGCGCTACGCCCCTGGCCGCCGTCAAGCAGGGGCTGGCAGGGTCGAATTCGTTCGCCATGCAGGATTTGATGCTGGGCAACATGCCCGGTTCGCTGGGCGAGGTGGCTGCGTTGGCGCTGCTGGCGGGCTTCGTGTATCTGCTGTGGCGTAAGGTCATCACGTGGCATATTCCGGTGACGGTGCTGGCTACGATGGCGCTCTTCGCGTTCGTGGTGGAACTGGCGACCTCGGGCTTCGAAAGCCCCGCGCTGTGGACGGCGCCGCTGTTCCATGTGCTGGCCGGCGGTGCGATGCTGGGTGCGATCTTCATGGCGACCGACTATTCCACGTCGCCCATGACCGTGCGCGGCGGCGTGATCTTCGCTGCGGGTATCGGCATCATCACCATGTGCATCCGTCTGTGGGGTGCTTATCCGGAGGGTATGTCGTTCGCGATCCTGATCATGAACTCGACCGTGCCTCTGCTGAACAAATATGTGAAACCCAAGCGTTTCGGCGTAAAATAAGGAGGATAGCGCTATGAAAAGTACACTTCTCAACATGACGGCCGTCCTCTTCGGCATCACGCTGGTGGCCTCGGCCGGGGTCGGCGTGGTCAACATGATTACGGTCGAGCCGATCGCGCAGGCCGAACTGGCGGCCAAGAACGAGGCGCTGAACAAGGTGCTGCCGGCGTTCGACAACCAGGAGATCGTGGAGCTGGAGATCGACGATATGCCCATCGTGACTTATGTCGCTTCGAAGGACGACGAGGTGGTCGGATATGCCGTGGAAACGATGTCGAAGCAGGGCTTCGGCGGCGAAATCAAGCTCATGGTGGGTTTCACGCCCGAGGGTAAGGTGATCAACGTCAATGTGCTCAAGCAGACGGAGACTCCGGGTTTGGGTACGAAGATGACCGAAGAGGGCAATCCGTTGATCCGGAGCATCAAAGGTCAGATACCGGAGCAGAAGAAACTGGTGGCCGGCAAACTGGCCGTCCGCAAGGACGGCGGCGACGTGGATGCGCTGACGGCAGCGACCATCTCGTCGCGCGCCTATGTGGATGCGATCAACCGTGCGTGGATGGCCTACAGAAATGTGGCGCTGGGCGAGACCGTGTCCGACACGGCATCCGGCGCATCGCGAACCAACGAGCCGCAGGCTCAGGAAGGAGGTCGAAATGAATAAGTTGAAAATCGTTTTGAGCGGCATCGTCAAGAACAATCCCACGTTCGTGCTGGTGCTGGGCATGTGCCCCACGCTGGGCACCACGACGTCGGCCGAGAATGGCATGGGCATGGGCCTGGCCACGATGGCCGTGTTGATCATGTCGAATCTGGTGATCTCGCTGGTCAAGAACATCATCCCCGACAAGGTGCGCATTCCGGCGTTCATCGTCATCATCGCATCGTTCGTGACGATCATCCAGATGTTGATGCAGGCGTTCGTGCCGGCGCTCTATGCGTCGCTGGGCGTGTTCATCCCCCTGATCGTGGTGAACTGCATCATTCTGGGCCGCGCCGAGGCTTTCGCGTCGAAGAACACGCCGTTCGACTCGATGTTGGACGGCATCGGCATCGGTCTGGGCTTCACGCTGTCGCTGACGGTGATCGGCGCGGTGCGCGAAGTGCTGGGCGGCGGTTCGATCTTCGGCTATCCGCTCGGCATCGGCGACTACACGCCGTTGATCTTCGTGCTGGCGCCGGGCGCCTTTCTGGTGCTGGGCTACCTCATGGTTCTGTTTAACAAATTAGCCAAGAAATAGTTATGGAGCTTTCATATTTCGCAATCATCATCGGCGCCATCTTCGTCAACAACGTCGTGCTGGCGCAGTTCCTCGGCATCTGCCC
>CAMWJM010000223.1 GCA_947174575.1 uncultured Alistipes sp.
GAGTGGTGCTGCTCGACCGCTCCAAGAAGCCCGTCATCCCTACCGAGGCGGGCGAAGTGGTGCTCGAAGAGGCCCGCAAGACCCTTTCGGCCTACAACTACATCAAGGAGGCGGTCTCCGAACTGAAGGGCGAGACGGCGGGCAAGTTGCGCCTGGGCGTGATCCCCACCATCGCGCCCTATCTGCTGCACAAGTTCATCCCCGCTTTCGTGAAAGAGTATCCCAAAGTCGAGCTGGAGATTGCCGAGATGGTCACCGCCGACATCGTCGAGGCGCTGAAGCGCGACCGCATCGACGCCGCCTTGGTCGCCAGCGGCACCTGCGGCGAGGGTATCGCGGAGCAGGAGCTGTTCAACGACCGGTTTTATGCCTATGTGTCGCCCGAAAATCCGCTCTACGAGCGTCAGAACATCCGCATCGAGGACATCGATCTGCGCGATCTGGTGATCCTCAGCCCCGGCAACTGCATGCGCGACCAGATCATCGAACTGTGTCAGGCCCGGCGCAGCATGCCCGCGCACTATTCGTTCGAATCGGGGTCGCTCGACACCTTGATGCGCATCGTCGACTGCACGTCGTGCCTGACCATCATTCCCGAAATGGCCGTGGAGTATATCCCCGCCGACCGGCGCGACCGGCTCAAGACCCTCGCCAAGGGGGCCACCTCGCGCAAGATCGCCATCGCCGTGCGGCGCACCTATGTCAAGAATTCGATCATTCGCGCCTTGACCGACACCATTCTGGCTCATGCCGGAGCGAAAAAATAGTAAATTGGGGATTGGGTATTTTTAATTCTTCTTCCTATCTTTGCAAAGTTATAGGTGCATATCGAAGATTCTATGAACAAACTCATCGAAACGATCGTCGGTGCGATTGAAGATAAAAAGGGTAAGAATATTGTATCGTTGGACCTCTCGGGTTTCGACGGGGCCATTTGCTCGGCGTTCGTGGTTTGCAACGCCGATTCCACCACGCAGGTCGCGGCCATCGCCGACGGCATCGAGGAGCGGGTGCAGCAGGCGCTGGGCGAGAAGGTCTGGCGCGTCGAGGGGCAGCAAACCGCCCTGTGGATCGCCATGGACTATGTGGATGTGGTGGTGCACATCTTCCAGACCGAGCTGCGGGAGTTTTACAGGTTGGAGGAGTTGTGGGCCGACGCGCCGATGACCCGTTACGAATACGAAGAGTAAGTTATGGCACAGAAGAAGAGAACCGATAAATCGGGTTCGGGTTTTCCGCGCCCGTCGCTGCTGTGGATCTACGGGGCGATCGCGATGTTTATCGTGGGGTGGTATTTCTTCGGCGAGAGCGACGACAAGCCGCTGCCGAGCGACTGGTCGACCGTCGAGGAGATGGTGCGGCAGGGCGATGTAGAGAAGATACGGGTCGTCAACCGCGACCGGGCCGAGGTCTTCCTCGCGGCGGAGGCCGGCGAGCGTTATCGCCGGGATTCCGAGGACAAACGCTACAAGCGGCTGCCGCATACCGGCCCGCAGCTGTTCTTCACCATCGGATCGGTCGATTCGTTCCGCGAAGACCTCAAGTCGGTCGAGACGCACACGGGGCGTGCCGTGCCCGTGGTCTACGAGAACAAGGGCAACGACTGGACGACGCTGCTCGTCAATTTCCTGCCCTGGGTGCTCATCGTCGGGGTGTGGTTCCTCATCATGCGTTCGATGTCGCGCGGCGGGGGCGGCAGTGCCGGCGGCATCATGAATGTCGGCAAGGCCCGGGCGCAGGTCTTCGACAAGGACAATTCGAAGCGCGTGACGTTCAAGGATGTCGCCGGTCTCGAGGAGGCCAAAGTCGAGATCATGGAGATCGTCGATTTCCTCAAAAAAGCCGACAAATACAAGGAGCTGGGTGCCAAAATTCCCAAGGGCGCTTTGCTCGTCGGCCCTCCGGGCACGGGCAAGACCTTGCTGGCCAAAGCCGTGGCCGGCGAAGCCGACGTGCCGTTCCTCTCCATTTCGTCGGGGTGTGGTTCCTCATCATGCGTTCGATGTCGCGCGGCGGGGGCGGCAGTGCCGGCGGCATCATGAATGTCGGCAAGGCCCGGGCGCAGGTCTTCGACAAGGACAATTCGAAGCGCGTGACGTTCAAGGATGTCGCCGGTCTCGAGGAGGCCAAAGTCGAGATCATGGAGATCGTCGATTTCCTCAAAAAAGCCGACAAATACAAGGAGCTGGGTGCCAAAATTCCCAAGGGCGCTTTGCTCGTCGGCCCTCCGGGCACGGGCAAGACCTTGCTGGCCAAAGCCGTGGCCGGCGAAGCCGACGTGCCGTTCCTCTCCATTTCGGGTTCCGATTTCGTCGAGATGTTCGTGGGCGTGGGCGCTTCGCGCGTGCGCGATCTGTTCGTTCAGGCCAAGCAGAAGGCGCCCTGCATCGTCTTCATCGACGAGATCGACGCCATCGGGCGCGCCCGCGGCAAGAACGCCGGGTTCACGGGCAACGACGAGCGCGAAAACACGCTCAACCAGCTGCTCACCGAGATGGACGGCTTCCAGACCAACACCGGAGTCATCGTCCTGGCGGCCACCAACCGCGCCGACATCCTCGACAAGGCGTTGATGCGCGCCGGGCGTTTCGACCGGCAGATCGAAGTGGGCCTGCCCGACGTCAAGGAGCGCGAGGAGATTTTCGAGGTGCATTTGCGTCCTCTGAAGCTCGATCCGGCGCTCGACCGCTCGTTCCTGGCGCGGCAGACCCCCGGGTTCTCGGGCGCCGACATCGCCAACGTCTGCAACGAGGCGGCCCTGATCGCGGCGCGCCACAACAAGAAGCATATCGCCAAGGAGGATTTCCTGGCCGCTATCGACCGCATCGTCGGCTGGCGCTTATACACATCTGACGCTGACGACGACTAGTCGAGTGTAGATCTCGGTGGTC
>CAMWJM010000224.1 GCA_947174575.1 uncultured Alistipes sp.
CCGCCGGCTGCAGTCCCAGTGCCGCCGCAGCCGTCAGATAGATTTCGGGGTCGGGTTTGCAGTGCGTCACCCGGTCGCCCGAGACGATGGCGTCGAAATACCCCTCGATGCCGCACTTTTCGAGCACGAAGTCGATGTTCGTCCTGCAGCCCGACGACCCCACGGCGCAGCGGATGCCTGCCGTACGAAGTCGTCCGAGCAGTTCGGTCAGCCCCTCGACCGGACGGATCGTGGGGGCGTAGATTTCGCGGTAGATCGCCTCTTTTTCATCGGCCAGCGCCGCCAGGCCTTTGTCTCGGATCACATGCTCGGGCATGATCGAGCGCATGATGTCGTCGTTGCCCATGCCGAACGCACGGGCCAACTTCTCCTGCCAGTCGGTCACGCCGTAGCGTGCGCAGAATATTTCGAATGCTTGTACATGCACGGCGCTGTTGTCCACCAGCGTGCCGTCCATGTCGAACAGGGCGCCTTCGATCATCGGTTCGCGGTTTTTGTGGGGTGTAAAGGTAACGAAATCTTCGAATTCGACGTAACTTTGCCGGCAGAAAGTTTTTCGCCATATTATGAAGATCGAAAAAACCAACGCCGCCCGCCTGCTCGACCGGGCCGGCATCGCCTATGAACTGGCGCCCTACGAAGTCGACGAGGAACATCTGGCCGCTACGCATGTGGCCGAGCAGTTGGGCGAGCCGATCGAATGCGTGTTCAAGACCTTGGTGTTGCGGGGCGATCGCACGGGTTTGTTCGTCTGCGTGGTGCCGGGCGATCACGAGGTCGACCTCAAGGCTGCGGCCCGCGTTTCGGGCAACAAGAAAGCCGATTTGATCCCCATGAAAGAGTTGCTGCCCTCGACCGGATATATCCGCGGCGGCTGTTCGCCTATTGGCATGAAGAAGCCGCTGCCCACCTTTTTCCACTCTACGGCCGTCGACTATCCGTTCATCTACATCAGCGCCGGCATGCGGGGTTTGCAACTCAAGGTCGAGCCGAAGGCGTTGATCGCGTTCATTTCCTCGCAGGGTTCCCCGTCTCGCCAAAGCTCCAATAAATCAGGCTCTGCCCTCGACTCACCGCAATCGTCCGGTGGCATGCTTGCCGATTTGAGCCGCAAGAAGTAGCTCATTCGCCGTACATCCGGCGATAATATTCCTTATATTGACCCGAAGTTATGCGGTCGGTCCATTCCTGGTTGTCGAGGTACCAGCGGACGGTCTTCTCGATCCCCTCTTCGAATCGGACGGCGGGCGCCCAGCCCAACTCCGTGTGGAGTTTGGAGCTGTCGATAGCGTATCGCAAGTCGTGTCCGGCACGGTCGGGCACAAAGGTAATCAGTTGTTCCGAATAGCCCTCGGGGTTGCCCGACAGGCGGTCGACGGTTTCGACGATGAGTTCGACGATGTCGATGTTGCGCCATTCGTTGTTGCCGCCTATGTTGTAGGTTTGGGCGATCCTGCCGCGGTGGAAGATGGTGTCGATCGCCCGGGCATGGTCTTCGACATAGAGCCAGTCGCGGACGTTCTCGCCCTTGCCGTAGACGGGCAGCGGCTTGCCGTGGCGGATGTTGTCGATGCAGAGCGGGATCAGCTTCTCGGGGAACTGATTCGGCCCGTAGTTGTTCGAGCAGTTGGTCACGATCGTGGGCATTCCGTAGGTGTCGTGGAACGCCCGCACGAAGTGGTCGGACGAGGCTTTCGATGCCGAATAGGGCGAATGGGGCGTGTAGCGGGTCGTCTCGGTAAACAGCTCGTCGCCATAGGGGCCATGGCCGTCGGCACCGCCTTGGGGGCGGGAGAGTTCCAAGGCTCCGTATACCTCGTCGGTCGAAATGTGGTAGAAACGTTTGCCCGCATATTTCTCGGGCTGCGATTCCCAGTAGACCTTGGCGGCCTGCAGCAGGGATAGGGTGCCCATGACGTTGGTGCGGGCGAATGCGAACGGGTCGAGGATCGAGCGGTCGACATGGCTTTCGGCCGCGAGATGGATGATGCCGTCGACAGCATATCGCCGCATAAGCTCGTTCATGCGCTCATGGTCGCAGATGTCGGCTTTGACAAAAATATAGTTGGGTCGTTGTGCTACGTCCCGGAGGTTTTCGAGGTTACCGGCGTAGGTCAGTTTGTCGACGTTGACGATCCGATAGTCGGGGTATTTCTCGACGAAGAGACGCACCACATGGCTGCCGATGAATCCGGCGCCTCCGGTTATGAGGATGTTGCGGGAGAATGTCATGGAGTCGGGAGTTTTCGGTTTATGGCTGCATCTCTTTCAGGCAACGGAGCATCGATTCCCGCCAGTGGGGGATTTCGATGCCGAACGTCGTTTTGAACTTCGTTTTGTCGAGTACCGAATAAGCAGGTCGCACGGCTTTGGCGGGGAACTCGCAGGAGTGGCAGGAGCGGATGCGGCACTCCGTATGCCCGGCCGCTGCGGCGATCTCCACGGCGAAGTCGTACCACGAACAGGCTCCTTCATCGGAATAGTGGTAGGTGCCCGTACGGCCTTCGTATTTGCGGTTTTCGATGATGTCGAAGATCGCTTGCGCCAGGTCGCCCGCATAGGTCGGGGTGCCGATCTGGTCGAAAACCACGTCGAGCGTTTCGCGTTCGGCCGTCAGATGGAGCATCGTTCGGAGGAAATTTTTGCCGAAAGGGCTGTAGAGCCACGAGGTGCGGAGGATCAAATAGCGGCATCCCGAGGCTTCGACGGCTCGTTCGCCGGCGAGCTTCGTCCGTCCGTAGACGCCGGTGGGATTCGTCGGTTCGGATTCGTCGCGGGGGGTGTTGCCGCTGTTGCCGCCGAATACATAGTCGGTCGAAATATGGATCAACAGAGCGTCGTATTTCGCACATACGGCAGCTAAATCGGCAACGGCAGCGGTATTGAGT
>CAMWJM010000225.1 GCA_947174575.1 uncultured Alistipes sp.
GCTTCGACTTATTCGTATCTTTGGCTTTCGCCGAAGATACTCGGCCTCGGCAAAATGCAAGCGAGCTTGCTTTTGCCCTCGCTTATTCGTATCTTTGCCCTATGCAGAATTCGGGATTCGAGATCGAGGTGACGAGCCGTTTCGAGGGGTGGTGGCGCTACAATGTGGCGCTCATGGCCGGCTGTTTCGATGCGGACGAGGTGCGGACGGATTTCGCGACCGCCTCGTCGCACATCGCCGAGGTCGGTGCAAACCTCGCGGAGCCGCCGGCCGGAACGGAGGCGAAACGCAAAATCGTGCTGGAGACGGCGCCGTGCGACCACCTGCTGCTCTACCTCTACATCATCCCTCACACGCTGCCCGCGGGCAACGAAATCGACACGCCCCGGCCGTTCGACATCGAGGTGAGCATCTCCTATGGCGGGAAACTCTTGTGCAAGAAGCAGTATGCGATCAACCAGTGGTCGGGCGTCTCGATCGAAACAAGAATAGAAAAAGACTAAGCCAATAGCCTGCGACCACCAATAACCACCAGAAAACTCGATCGTTATGGGTAAGTAATTTCATGTCCGATTCGGGAGCCGAACGGTTAGCAGAATTCAAGTATCGAACGGTTGGCGGAATTCAGGCGAACGAATCATTCGGCAGGCAGGCTGTACGATAAAACATCCCCGCTTTTCGGGAGTGCCGGAAAGCGGTACTTCGGGAAGTCGGAAATCCGGCCCTTCGTAAAACCGAAAGTCCGGCACTCTTGCGAGTGCCGGACTTTTCTGTAGCGGTCGAGGGTCGATTACTTGTTGTTGTAAGCGGCCATCTTCTCGATGAGCATGAGCACCTTGTTCGAGTAGCCCCACTCGTTGTCGTACCACGACACGACCTTCACGAAAGTGTCGGTCAGTGCGATACCGGCAGCCTTGTCGAAGATCGAGGTGCGGGCGTCGCCCAGGAAGTCGGACGAAACCACAGCCTCCTCGGTATAACCCAGGATGCCCTTCAATTCGCCTTCCGAAGCCTCTTTCATGGCGGCGCAGATCTCGTCGTACTTGGCCGGCTTGGCGAGGTTGACCGTGAGGTCGACCACCGAAACATCGAGGGTCGGCACACGCATCGACATACCCGTCAGCTTACCGTTCAGCTCGGGGATCACCTTGCCCACGGCTTTGGCAGCGCCGGTCGACGAGGGGATGATGTTGCCCGAAGCGGCACGGCCGCCGCGCCAGTCCTTCAGCGAGGGACCGTCGACGGTCTTCTGCGTAGCGGTGGTCGAGTGTACGGTGGTCATCAGACCGTCGGTGATGCCGAACTTGTCGTGCAGCACCTTGGCGATGGGAGCCAGACAGTTGGTGGTGCAGGAAGCGTTCGACACGATCTTCTGACCGGCATAGGTGTCGGTATTGACGCCGCAGACGAACATCGGCGTGTCGTCTTTCGAGGGAGCCGACATCACGACATACTTGGCACCGGCGGCGATGTGGGCCTCGGCCTTCTCCTTGGTGAGGAACAGACCCGTCGACTCGACGACGTACTCGGCGCCGACTTCGTTCCACTTGAGGTTGGCGGGGTCTTTCTCGGCGGTCACGCGGATGGCCTTGCCGTTGACGATCAGCTGGCTCTTCTCGACGCTGTAGTCGATCGTGCCCTGGAACTGACCGTGCATCGTGTCGTACTTGAGCATGTAAGCCATGTAATCCACGGGCACGAGGTCGTTGATGCCCACTACCTCGATGTTGCTGTTCGTGCAGGCGGCACGGAACACCAGACGGCCGATGCGGCCGAAGCCGTTGATACCGATTTTGATAGTTGCCATAATGATAGAATTATTTATTGGTAAGACTTTGCGTTATTTTTTTCACAGTGCAAAAGTATACACTTTATCTATTTTACGCAAATAAAAAATTAAGTTTTTTTAATAAGCTACCTTTCAGCGCGAACAGCGCACGACCGGCAGCGAAAAAAGCGAAGCACCGCCCGACGGAATCCCACCCCGCAAGGCTACGCCCCGACCGTTTATCTCCTGAAAATAGATGCGGTTTGCGGATAGGTATTTCTTGCGCCTCTATTTCACCGCCGCCTTGGCTCGCTTGGCCATGGCCGAGGCGAAGACGAACGCGTTCAGTTCGGGGTTGTCGGCATGCAGGATGTCGTCCTTGGTGCCCTCCCACCACTTGCGGCCCTCGTGGATATATACAATCTTCTCGCCGATCTCCATCACGGAATTCATGTCGTGGGTGTTGATGATCGTGGTGATGTCATACTCGCAGGTGATTTCGTGGATCAGGTTGTCGATGACGATCGAGGTTTGCGGATCGAGACCCGAGTTGGGTTCATCGCAAAACAGATACCTGGGGTTGAGCACGATGGCCCGGGCGATCGCCACGCGCTTGATCATGCCGCCCGACAGCTCGGCGGGATAGAGCCGGTTGGCATTTTCGAGCCGCACGCGCCGCAGGCAGAAGTTCACCCGCTCCAGCTTCTCGGCTTCCGACTGCTCGGTGAAGAGGTCGAGGGGCAGCTTGACGTTCTCCTCGACCGACGAGGAGTCGAGCAACGCCCCGCCCTGGAAGATCATGCCGATGTCCTTGCGGATGGCCTTGCGCTCGCGGAACCCCAGCCCGGTGAAGTCGGTGTCGTCGTACCACACGGTGCCCGAGTCGACCTCGTGGAGACCCACCAGACTCTTGAGCAGCACGGTCTTGCCCGAACCGCTCTTGCCGATGATGAGGTTGGTTTTGCCGGTCGCGAACTCGACCGTGATGTCGTCGAGCACCGTGCGCCCGTCGAACGACTTGACGATATGTTCGGCCCGTATCATATGAGCAATATCTGCGTGAGCATGAGGTTGAAGATCATGATGACCACCGATCCGACCACCACGGCGCGCGTCG
>CAMWJM010000226.1 GCA_947174575.1 uncultured Alistipes sp.
GGAGTTCGAACGCGACCACGGCTACCGGCTGCAGGACTATCTGCCCGAATTTGCAGCCGCGGGAGCCGACGACCTTTCAGCCCGCGTGGTGCACGACTACCGGCAGACGCTCGCGGGCATGCTGCTGCGCAATTTCACGCAAGTCTGGGCCGACTGGGCACATGCCCGCGGCTGCCGCGTCCGCAACCAGGCCCACGGCTCGCCGGGCAACATCTTCGATCTGTATGCGGCGGTCGACATTCCCGAATGCGAGTCGTTCGGGCGTACGGAGTTCGACATCGCGGGGTTGCGCCGCGATCCCGACGCCAAGCCGAGCGACGCCGACCCGGCGGTGCTGAAATTCGCTTCGTCGGCCGCCCATGTCGCGGGCAAACGGCTGGTTTCGTGCGAGGCGCTCACGTGGCTGACCGAGCATTTCCATACGTCGCTGGCCCAGTGCAAGCCCGAGATCGACCAGATTCTGGCGTCGGGCGTCAACCATGTCTATTTCCACGGGGCGCCCTATTCGCCGCAGGGCGCGGCGTTCCCGGGGTGGCTGTTCTATGCTTCGATCGACCTCTCGCCTGCCGCGACCTTGTGGCGCGATGCCGAGGGACTGTTCGACTATGTAGCCCGCTGCCAGAAATTCCTGCAGGCAGGCAGTCCCGATAACGAAGTGCTGCTTTATATCCCCATGGACGACATCGGACGCTCGCAGCAGGGCCGGAATCTGCTGCCGTTCGCGATCCACAAGATGGATCGCATGATGCCTGCGCTGAAGCGGACGATGAACGACATCGTGCGCGGGGGCTACGATGCCGACTATATCTCCGACCGATACATCGGGAGCCTGCGGGTCGAGGGCGGCATGCTCGTCACGGAGGCCGGCGCGCGATATAAGACGCTGGTGCTGCCCGATTGCCGGTGGATGCCCCACGGGACGCTGGCCCGGGTGGTGGAGCTGGCGCGCGCGGGGGCTACGGTGATCTTCCAGGGCCGCTATCCCGAAGATGTCGACGGCCTCGGGCGGCTCCGTGCTCGCCGCAAAGCGCTGCGCAAGGCGCTGCGGCAGCTGCCCGAAGCCGATTTCGCGACGCCGACGGAGCATCGCTTCGGTCTGGGCCGCATTCTGACGGGACACGATTCGGGCGAACTGCTGGCCGCTGCGGGCGCCACGCGCGAACCTCTCAAGGAGCGGGGCTGCCAGCTCGTGCGCCGAGTCGACGAGCAGGGCGCCCGCTATTTCCTTTGGCTCGCCGGAGGCCCGGCGCTCGACGGCTGGGCGGAGATCGGCACTCCGGCGACCGAAGTCGTGGTGACCGACCCCCTGACGGGTCGGCGCGGCAAGGCGGCGGTGCGACCCACCGATCGCGGCACCACGGAGGTCTATCTTCAGCTGCAACCGGGCCAGTCGCTGCTGCTGGAAACCTATGGGTGCCCTGTGGCCGATGTCGCTTCGTGGGCTTACGGGGAGGTTGCCGGCGCTCCGGTCGAGGGGCACGACTGGCAGCTCGACTTCCCGCAGACGCTTCCCGCCGTGGGGGAGCGCTTCGCCATAGCGGAGCCGCATTCGTGGACGACGCTCGTCCCCCTGCCCGAAAACAGGGTCGGCGAGACGCTGCATGCCGATGACGACGGACTTGCTGCGCTCAACGCCGCGGCCCGACGGAACGCCCGCCAACTGGAAACCCGGCGCGCCCTCGCCGACCTGGTGCGGGTGTGCGGCACGGGGCGCTATACGGCCGTGTTCGCCGTGCCCGATCCTGCGGCGGCCGACGAATGGGTGCTCGACTTGGGCGACGTGCGCGAGTCGGCCCGTGTGCGGGTCAACGGCCGCGATGCCGGCATCGCCTGGTCGGTGCCGTTCCGATTGGAAATAGGCCCGTGGTTGCAGACCGGCGACAACCTCGTGGAAATCGAGGTCACCAACCTCCCGGCCAATCTCGTCGCCGACCTCGATCGCCGCGGCGTGGAGTGGCGCATCTTCAAGGACGCCAACATCGTCAGCGCCCTCAACCGCCCTCTGGACACTTCGGCGTGGCCCACGGAACCCTCGGGGCTGAACGGCGCCGTGAAACTGATTCCCGTAACGACGAAAAACATCCGATAAACCATGAAAAAAATCTTCGCTCTGCTGCTGTTCGCCGCGACCTTTTCGACCGTCGCGGCTCAAGAGGAACTTCCCGCACGCCGCGAGACGCTCAAGACGCTGGTGCGCGTGAACGACTACTTCATGAAGAAGCATGCCGACCCCACGGCTGTCATCCCTTACTATGCGCGCAAGAAGGTCTACGAGTCGAACATCTGGACGCGGGCGGTCTACTACGAGGGATTGATGGCGCTCCATGCCATTTATCCCGACAACCGCTACTACGACTATGCCTGCCGCTGGGCCGACTTCCACAAGTGGGGCATGCGCCGCGACGACACCGCGACGCGCAATGCCGACAACTACTGCTGCGCGCAGACCTACATCGACCTCTACGAGCTGTGTCCCGAGCCGCACCGCCTGACCAAGACGCTGGCGGCGATGAACATGCTCGTCAACACCCCGCAGGTCGACGACTGGACGTGGATCGACGCCATCCAGATGGGGATGCCCGTGCTCACGAAGCTGGGCCGCGTGAAAGGCGACCGGCGCTATTTCGACAAGGCGTGGGCGATGTATTCCTGGAGTCGCAACACGCTGGCCGGCGGACTCTACAACCCCAAGGAGGGGCTGTGGTGGCGCGACAAGGATTTCGTGCCGCCCTACAAGGAACCCAACGGCCGCAACTGCTACTGGTCGCGCGGCAACGGCTGGGTCGTGGCGGCGCTGGTGCGCGTGCTGCAGGATCTTCCGGCCGACGACCCGCATCGTGCGACCTACGTCGCCGACCTGAAAGCCATGTGCAAGGCGCTGAAA
>CAMWJM010000227.1 GCA_947174575.1 uncultured Alistipes sp.
CGGCGGTGGGTTACGCGTTGTTTTTCGGTCTGATCCGCGACTATAAGGGTTGGACTTGCTGTTGGATGCTTGGGCTGTGCTGCGGCGCGAGGGGCGTATGGAGGGGCGCAAGCTGATCGTCGCCGGGGAGTTTTATACCTCTAAAGAACCCTATCTGGCACAGATCGCCGCCCGCGGTTTGCAGAATGAAGTGATTCTCCACGACCGCTTCATCCCCGATGCCGAGGTCAAATACTACTTTTCGGCGGCCGATTGCGTGGTGCAGCCCTACAAGACGGCCACGCAGAGCGGCGTGACACAGATCGCCTACCAGTTCTGCACGCCGATGATCGTCACTGCGGTCGGCGGCCTGGCCGAGATCGTGCCCGACGGCAGGGTGGGGTATGTTTGCCCGCCCACGGTCGAAGCCGTGGCCGATGCGATCGCGCGGATCTACGAACCCGGCGTGCTGGAGCGCTTCCGCGAAAATTGCGTCGAAGAACGCAAACGCTTCTCGTGGGCGGAGATGTGCGACCGCATCGAGGAACTCTACGAAAAGGTGAAGTAACGACCGGTTCATCTCTCTGTGAGAGCCGGCCGCAGGTCGGGCAGGCCGCAGCTACTCCGGGCGTAGGCCCGCAACATTCTGTTGCTTCGCCACCGCAGGCTTCAGCCCGAGAAAAATACAGCTGCTATACTTCGGACGGAACAAAAGAGCCGGACACCCTTTCGGGCATCCGGCTCTTCTTCATTTATTCGTGTTGTAGCTCGGGCTACTTTTTGATATTGGGCAGTTCCAGTCCGTAGCCTTTCTTGCGGTCTTCGAGCTTCAGATAGAAGCTGAAGATGAACGCCAGCACGCCGAACGACGAGAAGATCATCATCGGCACCGTATAGCCGCCCGTGGCGTCGAGCACCTTGCCGATGAGCAGCGGCACCAAACAGAGGCCGATGTTTTGGATCCAGAAGATCAGGCAGTAGGCCGAGCCGAGAATCTTCTCGTCGATGATCTTCGGCACCGAGGGCCACAGTGCGGCGGGCACCAGCGAGAACGACACGCCGAGCGTCACCACCAGCAGCAGCGCCAGCCATTTCGAAGGGAACAGCGGCAGCAGGAACGCGAAACTCAAGTGGCAGCCGATCATGATGACGGCTCCTACCATCAGCATCGTAGCCCCCTTGCCCTTGAAATCGAGCAGCGCCCCCAGAAACGGCGTGAGGATCATCGCCAGAATGGGGAAGCAGCTGAAGAGCCGCGCCGCGGCCTCCGCATCGATTCCCAGCGTCACTTCGAGGAAATTGGGGGCATAGCGTTGGAACGGGAAGATCGCCGAGTAGTAGAGCACGCACAGCAGCGCCACCAACCAAAACATCTTGCTCGAAAAAATCTGCCCCAGGTCGGAGATGTGGAACTCCTCGTCCGTCGACTTCTCCTCCTTGAGTTCTCCGGCGGCCACCAGTTGCTTGTCGAGCTTCTTGTCCATGTAGACGAACACCGTGTAGCACAGCAGTCCCACGACGAGCAACGCCGTGCAGAACGCCACCGGCGCGACGATCGAATGGTCGTAGCGGTTGGAGATCATCGGAGCCAGCCACATCACCGCGAAGACGCCCAATCGCGCGATCGCCATTTCGAGACCCATGGCCAGCGCCATTTCCTTGCCCTGGAACCACTTGGCTATGGCCTTGGAGACCGTCGTGCCGGCCATTTCGCAGCCGCAGCCGAACAGCATGAAGCCCAGCGACGCCATCTTGGCGCTGCCCGGGAAAGCCGTCCACCAGCTGTCGAGCCAGCCGCAGCATGCCGTGGTCTGGAACCAGTCGGAGATGCCTACGAACTTGATCGAGGCGCCGACCACCATCAAACCTGCCGAGAGCAACCCCGTGAAGCGGATGCCCATCTTGTCGAGGATGATGCCCGCGAAGATCAGGAAGAAGACGAAGACATTGAGGAAGTACTCCGAGGCGGCATAGGTGCCGAACGTGGCGCTGTCCCAGCCCCGGGCCGATTCGATGAGCGACTTGAGCGGCGACATCACGTCCACGAACATGTAGGCGAAGAACATCATCGAGGCGATGAGGATCAGCGCGCTCCAGCGTGCGAACGCCGAGTCGTTGAGTTTGCGTTGGATGGATTCTGTCATTTTTCTATCGTTTTTTGAGTTAGTTTTCTATATTCATGTAGCGCTTGAGCACTTCGTAAGCCTCCTCGATGCCCAGTTCGCCCGCTTTCGAGAGGTCGAGGCAGCCCTTGCGCGTATCCTTCATGAAAATCTGGACGATGCCGCGGTTGTAGTAGGCCTCGGCCAGCCACGGATTCAACTCGATAGCCCGCGTGTAGTCTTCGAACGCTTCGGGCAGGTCGCCCGAGAGTGCCCGCAGGTTAGCCCGGTTGTAGTAGGCGTGCGCGAAGTCGGGGAAGAGCTTGATCGCCTTGTTCAGGTCGGCCGTCGCTTCATCGTAGCTGTAGGTGCGTTTGGTGTTGTTATGCAGGCGGTTCGCGGGGTCGGAGTCGATCGTGATCCGCTGATAGGAGTTGTCGATCGACGAAATGAAGTCGATCATTTCGGCCCGCGTGGTCGAACGGTTGAGGTAGAGGAACGGGTTGGTCGGGTTCAGCTCCACGGCCGATGAATAGGTGTTCACCGAATTGGTGTACTGCTTGATGAGCGACTGCGTGATGCCGCGGCCGAAATAGGTTTCCCACGACGGATCGCCCGTCTTGAGCACCCGGGTATACTCCTTGTCGAGCAGCAGGAGCGTGTCGGGCGGCAGGTTGCTTTCGCGGCACGTCAGGGTCAGATAGGGGTTGCCGAGGCGGCGTTTGAAGTCCTCGACGCGCTGCAGGTGGTGGCGTTCGATGGTCGGCAGCGTGTCGGGCCGCATCAACGTGAATTTGAAGAG
>CAMWJM010000228.1 GCA_947174575.1 uncultured Alistipes sp.
GCCCGGGCCTGCCCGATGAGCGAAGCCCCCGCGCCCGTACATACGGCCACGCGCCGCACCGTCTCCCGCACGATGTCGCTGTGGCGGACGACCCGCACATCCAGCACCTCCTGCAGCCGACGCATGAACTCTTCCGTAGGCAGCGGCTCCGGCAACTCGCCCACCACGCCGAATCCGGCATCCGAACCCGGCGCCGCAGGCTCCAGCACCTGCAGCCGCTCCACGCCCAGCTGCTCCGCCAGACGCCAGCTCATGCCCCCGGGCGCGCTGTCGAGGTTGGTGTGGCAGGCATAGAGCGCCACCCCGCGGCGGATGGCCCGCTCCACGCAGCGCTGCACCATGTCGGCCGAGTTAAAACGTTTTAGCGCATGGAACACGATCGGATGATGCGTCACGATCAAATCGCACCCCTCGCGCTCGGCTTCGTCCATCACTTCGTCGGTGACGTCCACGGCCAGCAGCACGCCGTGCACCTCGTCGTCGGGACGACCCACGATCAGGCCCGCATTGTCGTACGACGCCTGCAATCCCAGCGGTGCGAACTCCTCGATCGCTGCGGCTATATCCTCGATCTTCATAAAATCACGTTTCAATCCCTCGACATGCCCGCCTCCATTCCTTTTCCGGCCCGGCATATTTATAAGGTATGTCTAAAATAGCGACTGTTCGTAAAACGCGAACAACTCCTTGTTCTCGCTCTCCTCCGATTTGCGGCGACCCCGGCGGCCCGACGACGACCGTTTGGCGGTCGAGGCCTCTGTTTCCGGAGCTTCGGCACCGGATTCCGGCTCGAACTTCACCACCGCTTTCGTCCGCTTGCGGGGCGCCGGCGCTGCCGGAGCATCGTCCGCAGCCTCGTCGTCGGCCACGATCCCCTCGTCGCCCGCCTTGAGGTCTTCGCGCACCTCCACCAGCAGCGCACGGATGTGGCGCAGCCGCGTCATCAACTCGGCTTCGCGACGCACCGCATCGCCGTCGCCCGTGCGGCGACGCTTCATCGCGCGCTTGGCTCCGTCGAGCGTCATGCCGCGCTCCTTGACCAGGTGGTAGATCACCTTCAGATGCTCCACATCCTGCACCGTGAACAGGCGGTTGCCCTTCTTGTTGCGTTTGGGCTGCAGCACGTCGAACTGCTCCACCCAGTAGCGCAGCAGCGACGGCTTCACGTCGAACATCTCCGACACTTCGCCCATCGAATAAAAAATTCTTTCAGCCAAAACGATATAATTTCATTGTTTGAGTATCCGCAACGAGTTGGGATACATGTTGTTCACCCTGCTGCCGATCCGCTTCGCGAACCCCAGCGCACGCCCCTCGGCACACACCAAATTCAGCCCCTCCGCGAACTTCGCTGCTGCCACTTCGCCGCGGCGCAGGTAGGTCAGCGCCTCGTCCGGAGCGAGTTCGGCCGCGGGAAGCACCTCGCGGTCGAGCTGTGCATAGAACGCCAGCGCCGCATCGGGCCGCAGCCGCCCCTTGAACACCTGCCCCAGCGCCACGCCCGAGTAGATCACCGGCAGCGTCTCCGACAACATCCGCACCGCATCGGCCTGCGCCTCCGGCCAGCCGTAGAGCGTTCCCGCCACCGACGCGAAACGCATCGACTCGGGATCGCGCACCCAGCGGCCCAACTCGGCCGCCGTGGCCTTGTCGACCGGCGTCATCATCGAGCGCCGCCCTTTCGGCATCGCCGCCCGGCCGGCCGCATCCGGCGCCTTGCACGCCACGGCGGCGAAAAAGCCCTCGCCGCGCGTCTTGTGCGGGTAGAAGCGATAGGTTCGGAACACGCCGACCCGCCCGCAGACGATGCCCCAAGCTTCGTCCGGCTCTGCGACCGGCGCTTCCGCCGCTTCGTCGCCCGCCCACGCCAGCAGGCGTTCGAGCGCACCCTCGTCCTCCTCGCGGTTGAACGTACAGGTGCTGTATATCAATCGTCCGCCCGGCTTGAGCGCCCGCCACGCCTCGCGCAGAATCCCGTCCTGACGGGTCGCGCAAAGACGCACGTTGTTTTCGCTCCACTCGTCGCGCGAAGCCGGGTCTTTGCGAAACATCCCCTCGCCCGAGCAGGGCGCATCTACCGCCACCACGTCGAACCATGCTTCCAGATCGCCCAATGCCCGCGGCTCGCAACAAGTCACGGCCGCATTGCCCATGCCCCATTTGCGCACGTTGTCGGCCAGCACCTGCACCCTCCGACGGTCGATTTCGTTGGCCACCACCAACCCCTGCGGCCCCGCGAGCGAGGCATAGAGCGTGGTTTTGCCGCCCGGTGCGGCACACAGGTCGAGCACCCGCCGCCCCGACAACTCGCCGGCCAGCCGCCCCACGAACTGCGACGCCGCCTCCTGCACGTAGTAGGCCCCCGCATGGAACGCCGCGTCGAACGTAAACTGCGGACGCTCCGACAGATACCGCCCCTCGACGCACCACGGCACCCGCTCCGCCGCCCCCAGCGACCGCAGCAACGCCTCCGCATCGCCGCACTTGGCCGGATTGAGCCGGATGCTCACGGGCGGCACCTCGTCGAGCGCTGCGCACAGCGCAGCTCCCTGCTCCGACCCCAGGTCGTGCAGCACCCTTCGGGCGAATTCGGCGGGCAGCGCGGTCATCCTATCGGTGTATGCCCAGAGCGTCGATCCGGGCGCATATGCGCTCGAAGACCGACCCGTCGGCAACAAAATCCTCGTGATCCTTGTCGATCACCAGCACATCGCCGTCGTAGATCGTGTCGAACCGATGGGTATGCTTCTCGTGCAGTCGGTTGAGATTAGCCTCGTCGATATTGATCTCGTAGGCCCGGCCCCGCTTGCGGATTTGCGAGATGAGAGGCGGAACGCACGCCTAGAGGTCG
>CAMWJM010000229.1 GCA_947174575.1 uncultured Alistipes sp.
GCCACGATCAACCGGGCCGAGCGGAACGCCGTGTCGCCCGAGGTGATCGGCGCAGCGACGACGCCCAGCAGCGCCAGCACACCGCCCACTGCGCCCAGCATGCCGCGCGACACCGTGTCCACAGCCCAGGCGGCGCTGCCCTGATGCTGCCCCAGCGCAGCCGACAGCTCCCCGGCCCCGCCGAAGAAAGCCATCGCCGCCGCGGCCCAGATCAACGCGATGATCGATTCCGAAATCATGGCCCCGAAGAACACCGGGCGGCACTCGCGCTCATCGCCCACGCAGCGGGCCATCAACGGCGACTGCGTGGCATGAAACCCGGAAACGGCGCCGCACGCAATGGTGATGAAGAGCGTCGGCATCACCGGCAGCGCATGAGTGTCGGGCTGGAAATTATGCAGCGAGGTGAGTTCCGGAATGCGCCAGCCGCCGAACAACAACGCCCCCAACAGCCCCAGCGCCATGGCGACCAGCGCGATGCCGAACACCGGATAGATCCGCCCGATGATCTTGTCGACAGGCAGCATAGTCGCCACGAAATAGTAAGCCAGAATGATCCACACCCACACGGGCACCGGCACCGCCGGCACCATGTTGCCTAGCATCTGCGCCGGACTCAACAGAAAGACGCCCCCCACCAGCACCATCAGCACCACCGAGAAGACCCGCAGGAAACGACGCATGCCGCCGCCCAAATAGCGCCCCACCACCTCGGGGAGGCTCAATCCGTCGTTGCGCACGGACATCATCCCCGAAAGATAGTCGTGCACCGCACCCGCGAAAATGCCGCCGAGCGTGATCCACACGAAAGCCACCGGTCCGAAACAGGCCCCCAGCACGGCCCCGAAGATCGGTCCCGTACCGGCGATGTTCAGGAGCTGGATCAGGAAAATCCGCCAGCGCGGCAACGCCACGTAATCCACTCCGTCGCCCAGGCGCCGACAAGGCGTCGGGGTCTGCGAATCGGCTCCGGCCAACCGCTCCATATAACGCCCATAGGTGAAATAGGCCGCCACCAGGAGCGCCAGGCATAGCAAAAAGGTAATCATCCGAGACAGTTTTAGCGCGAATATAGCAACAAAAGCGATATTTTTCGCAAAATTGTTGTGAGAAAAAATATTTTTTCGGATATTTGCAATCCCAACGGAAACCTCGTGTTTCCCCAGGCCGAAATAGCTCAGCGGTAGAGCACTTCACTCGTAATGAAGGGGTCCCGAGTTCAAATCTCGGTTTCGGCTCGAAACGAGGTGCCAAAGAAAAAGGCGCATCCCAAAACGAAAGCCGCTTGCAGGGAAACTTGCAAGCGGCTTTTTTATTTCGGGCCGAATATCCCGCAGCGATTTTCGCAAGTTCGACAGCGCCCCTGCGGCAAACAGGAGAAAATCGAAGTCATTTTACAGACCGGAAAAATCGACAAGAGCACACTGCGGCCTGCGGATCAAAACCCGCAAACAAAGCCTACTACCCCAACATGTAAAGAACAAAGTTTTGAATCCAGGCATCCCGCTATTGGATAGGAACTTTGTTTTTCAGACCTTTGCAATAAATATTTACCGCTACAATACCCCAAAGAGTGTTGCGTATTGAGAAACATTCACTAACTTTGTGGTGCTGTCCCGAACGGACTGCGACATATTAGTTTAGTGAAAAAGTGTTTCGCTAATCCTTGTACCGAAATCTGACAGTTTCTACAAAGACGGGGATAACGCACGCTCATCACCGTGTATAGGTGTATATCGTTCCGATATATCCTATTCGGTGTGGGGTATTGTTTCTTTTATCCGTCTTTGGGTTTTGTCAGAACCTCGGTACAGATAAACGAACAACTCCACACTTTCTTTTTGTACATAACCCACCGCAGCGGAGTTGATACGGTACATAAAAAATTATTTTATGCACTCTAAATTACGACAGGTGTTACCCAACATCGAGCGACGATTGTCTCAACCAGACATCGAATTTTTCAAAATTGGGAAATCGAATGATTCCAGACGACGCTTTTCTGAATATGAAGAACCTCTCCATTTTTTAGGAATCGTAGCAACTGGTAATGCAGATACAATCAATCAAGCAGAATGTGATTTGATAAACCATTTTCGCAAAAACGCCAAATGCATAAATGAGAACGCGGGCGGCGGCGGAAATGAAAATGCCACGGAATTATATATTGTCGCAAAAAAACATTATAGGCCACAACTCGAATATGGAGAGCAATTGGAACAGCTCCTCGATCCCTCCTCTTTATTTGATTTCGAAACAATTAATTTGATTTAGGACATATGAAAAAGTTATTTTTAGTTTTCGTGTTATGCTGTTTCTCAAGTGCTGCTATGGCACAATATGTCGAAATAGTACATCTAAAAAACGGCAGCATGATTCGCGGCGTTATTATCGAACAAATTCCAGAGAAGACGCTAAAAATTCAAACCGCAGACGGAAGCATTTTCGTGTATCCTTACAGCGAAATAGCAAAAATCACAAAAGAGATTCCACAACGGAATGAACGCGCATTATTCTCCCCCAATAAGCCGCATACGCCAATGAAACCATCCTACATGGGTATGGTGGATTTAGGTTATTCAATCGACGTAAACGCAATGGCTGCCGGAAGAGTTGAAGTTTCGACATCCCACGGCTGCTTGATAATACCATATTTATATATCGGTGGCGGTGTCGGATTGCAGTATTATCATTCGGCAGGGGCATTCAATATTCCCATTTTTGCCGATTTTCGAGGATACCCGAGTAAAGGTAATCTCAAGCCATTCTTAAACTTTCGGATCGGATATTCCGTGGGTGATTTTAATGGATTATACCTTTCACCATCTATTGGTATAAGCA
>CAMWJM010000230.1 GCA_947174575.1 uncultured Alistipes sp.
TCGCGACCCCGTTCATGTCGGCGACGGGACGGTCGATCGCAGCCGTGAAAGTATAGGTCGTCTGCGTATCGGAGACGTTGTGCAGCACGAGCAGCTTCTCGCTCTCCGAAGTGCGGTAGAACGCCATGACCTGCTTGTTGTCGGACGAAGCGTCGTCGAACCACTCGGGCAGCTCGATCGCCCCCTCGGCCAGTGCGGGATAGGTGTTGCGCAGGCGCAGGAACTTGCGGTAGACGTTGTAGAGCGACCCCGCGTCGTCGGCCTGCTTGGCCACCGAGCCGATGCCGATGTCGGTGTTGAGCGTCGAGGCGATCCATGTCGTACGCTCCGTATCCTCGGCCTTGGGTCTCCACAACATCGGCTCGCGGACGTTGCGGTCGCCGCCCTTGTCCGACTTGTCGCCGAACATGCCCAGCTCCTCGCCATAGTAGATATAGGGCGAGCCGACCGAGGTCAACAGCACGGCCGCCGCGATCTTGCACCGCTGGAGCGAGAGGGCGTGCGACCCGCCGACATCGGTGCGGGCACGGTTTTCGTCGTGGTTGGAGAGCTTGGTGGCCTGGATGAAGTCGGGACGCTGGGCGGCGAAAGTCTCGCGCTCGGCGATCATGTCTTTGGGGAACCACTTGGCGTGGGAGTTGCGGATCGCATAGAGCAGACGATCGGTCCACGCGGTGAAATCGAACAAGGCGGGCAGGCCCTTATAATACTTGGCCATTTGGTCGGTGGCCATCCAGCACTCGCCCACCATGTAGACATCCTGGAACCCGAGCGTCGACTTACCCTGGAAATAGGCGTCGACATCGGCGTAGAACTTGCCGAGCCACGTGGGGTTCTCGTTAGAAGTCTCGCTGTCGTAGATGTGCTTCACGGCGTCGAGGCGGAAGCCGTCGACCCCCTTGTCGATCCAGAACTCGGCGGCGGCGGTCAACTCCTTGAACGCTCCGGACTGTTCGCACGACGCGGCGGGGCCGTAGTTGAGGTCGGGCATCGAACGGTCGAAAGCCCCCTGATAGAACCAATCGGTCGTACCCGACGGCACGGCGATCCACCCCGGCACCTCGGTCTTGGAGAAGTGGTAGAAGCTGCGGTAGGGGTTGTCCTCGCTCTTGCAGGCCTCGATGAACCACGGGCAATAGTGCGACGTGTGGTTGGGCACGAAGTCGAGGATGACGCGGATATGGCGCTTGTGGGCCTCGGCGACGAGGTTTTCGAGATCGGCCAAAGTGCCGTATTCGGGCTGGACATCCTTATAGTCGATGACGTCGTAGCCATGCTCCGAACCGCTCTTGTAGATAGGCAGGAGCCAGATGCCGGCGACGCCCAAATCGTCCAAGTAGTCGAGCTTGGCCGTAACGCCGTTGAGGTCGCCGATGCCGTCGCCGTCGGAATCGGCGAACGAACGGACGAAGATTTCGTAGAAGACGTCGGCGCGCTTCTCGCCGTCGAAAGGCCGGGCCTCGTACTGCGACACGAGGTCGACGACATCCGTGCCCTCGGGATCGGGGCCGGGATAGGCAGGAACGTCGTTCTCGGAAGAACAGGCAGCCAGCAGCAGCGAAAGCGATGCTGCGCGAAGCAGTCGGAAACTATTTTCGAGAGACATGATTTTGCGGTTTTAGGTATTAGAAACCGGCGTGCCGGTCAGGGCACGCCGGTCAAAGGGATAAGACGCCTATTCGGCAGCCGTGAAAGTCACCTTGTAGGGCGTATGCGTGAGGTCGAGCACGAAATCGTAGGTGCCGGCCGCGATGGCGATGTTGTCGCCACCGATGGTCAGATCGGCCGCATCGCCGCCCAGGTTTTGATCCCAGTCGCCGTCGAAGCGGATTTTGAACTCGCCGTCCGAACATACGACGCCGGCAGCCTTGTAGAGTCCGTCGGCCGGATCGCGAACGAGTTCGGCATGGTCGTCGTCCCAGCCGCCGACACCGTCGCCGATGAGGCCGACTTTGGCGAGGGGCGTAGCGGTATAGGTCATCCCGGCGATATTGACATCGAAGCGGTAGAGACCCGGCGCGATCGTGAGATCGCCGGCGCCGCCGTCATTCGACAGCTCGCCCTCCGTGCCGTTGGAACCGTAGTTGGGGCCGTCCCAGCTATTCTGCGTGGTGAATTTGAACGACACGTCGACATCGCCCTCGCCGAACATCGAGACGTAGCCCCAATAATTGCCCGTCTCGGCATTGCCCCACAGACGCGGAGCGGCATCCGGCGCCCAGCCCTGGAAAGCGCCCGTGACGCCCATGGTCTCGGGATAGAGCTGCAGGTCGCCAACTTCGCCGTCGATCGAAAGGGTCATGGCCGTGAGGTCGAGAACGAGCGTGTGCTCGCCCTTGGTCATGTTGAGCGCATCGCCGCTCAACGTAAGGCCGGCGCAGCTGCCGCCCAGGACGGCGGGATAGTCGGTCTCGCCGCAAACGATCGTACCGCCGTTGAGGGCGATCGAGAACTTGCCCATAGCGGTGAACTCGTGGGTGAGCGTCCATTTGCCGGCACCGTCGTCCGTCATGGCGAGCGGCGAAGCGGTGTCATCGCCGGAGAGGACGACGTCGACCGTGGTGATCGCGGTCTCGTAGAGCGCTTTATCCTCGCCCGAGAGGTCGACGGCGTAGAAGTTCGCACCGGCCGCAGCGGCGATCGGCGTAGCCTCGGCTCCACCGAGGTACTCCACCAATGCCGAAGCGCTGCCGCCGAAGCGGGTGCCCAGCGGAGTCTGCAGACGCGCGAGCAGGATTTCGGGCGACACGGCGCCGATGAAATCGGCCAGGCCGTAGAACTTACCCTCGCCGAGGAAGTTGAGCTTCGTAGCGGCAAGGTAGTTCCAATCG
>CAMWJM010000231.1 GCA_947174575.1 uncultured Alistipes sp.
GAAGCCCAGCTGTGCCATGAAACTGGCCAGCGGCGTTTCCACGGCCGTGCTGTCGGCCA
This sequence comes from uncultured Alistipes sp., assembly GCA_947174575.1. GTDB lineage: Bacteria > Bacteroidota > Bacteroidia > Bacteroidales > Rikenellaceae > Alistipes. Next base: position 60 of record CAMWJM010000231.1, read on the forward strand.
TGATGGCGATGGACGGGCGTTGCGTGGCTCCGGTCGAGGGAATCATCGACGAGGATGTGGACAAATGCATCCGCAACCTCACGGACATCGGCCGCGACGGCATGAACGCGACCGACCGGCTGGTGCTGGACATCATGACCCACAAAGATTGAAACCGCTCCGATAACAATTCTTTCGAATCGCGGACACGGTTCGAAAGGCATTCGAATGCCGGATAAAAGTTGTTGAAGCCTTTTGCCGAATGAGGTCGGAGCGCCTTTCTTCCGAATGTTTCCGACTGTGTTATTGTTCGGCACTTTCGGGTGGCGAATAGGGGCGGATTTGCTGTTTTATCGGTGGAAAATCGTCCGGACGATCATCTCCGTGGCGCCCTGGTGCTTGAGGGTGTAGTCTTTGGCCGTGCGGCTGGTTTGCTGTAGATGCTCCGCATCGTCCCGCAGAGGTGCGAACCAGGCTGCCAGTTGCTCGTAGTTCTCCACGGGGCATGCAGCGCCCAGCGTCACCAGGTCGCGGGCCTCCTTGAATTTTGCATAGTTCGGCCCGAATGCGATCGGCAGCCCGAACGTGGCTGCCTCCAGCGTGTTGTGGATGCCCACGCCGAATCCGCCGCCGATGTAGCTCCATGTCGCATAGCGATAGACCGACGAGAGAATGCCCACCGTGTCGAGCACCAGCAGTTGTTTCGATGCCAGTTCCGTCGCAGGCGTGCACTCCGTATAGCGGATCGAGGCGCCCGGGGCTGCGGCCAGCAGGCGGGCGATGCGCGCCTGCTCCATTTCGTGGGGTGCGATCACGAATTTCACTTCCGGATTGTCTGCCAGCAGGCGGATCAGCAGCTCTTCGTCCGGCCCCCAAGTCGAACCGGCCACGAAGAGCCGCCCGGAGCTTTTGAAGCGCTCCACGATCTCGATGTCGCGCGCCGCCCGGGCGATTGCGGCCACACGGTCGAAGCGCGTGTCGCCGGCCACCACGGCGTTGTCGAATCCCAGCTCCGCCAGCAGCCGTTTCGACTCCTCGTTCTGCACGAACATCGCGTCGAACGCCTCCAGCGCCTGGCGCCACATGCCGCCGTAGGGCTTGAAGAAGATCGAGTTGCGGCGGAAGATCGCCGACACCACATAGGTGCGTATCTTGCGGCGGCGCAGTTCGCCCAGCAGGTTGAGCCAGAACTCGTATTTCACGAAGATCGCGATCTCCGGATGCGCGATGGCCAGGAAACGGCGGGCGTTGCGGGGCGTGTCGATCGGGAGATAGAAGATATAGTCGGCCCCCTGGTAGTTCTTGCGGATTTCGTAGCCCGAGGGCGAAAAGAAGGTCAGCAGGATTTTGTATTCCGGGTGCTCGGCGCGGAGTTTCTCGATCACCGGGCGTCCCTGCTCGAATTCGCCCAGCGAGGCGGCATGTACCCAGACGATGCGGGCCGCAGGGTCGATCGCCCGGGCCATGCGGGCGAAGATGTCGCGGCGCCCCTCCGTCCAGAGTCGGGCCTTGGGGTGTTTCGGAGCCGCCAGGCGGATGAGCCAGGCGTAGCATGCCAGTCCGAAATTATAGATCCACATGTGTGCGTCGTGCGGTTTGGATATGGGTTTAAAACCGAGCGGTGCATCCGCCTCGCCGGGGCCTCGGGAGGTTCGTCCCTTGGGGCCGCGGGTTGCGTCTGCGATCGCCTGGCCGCTCCTCGGCAGGGGCGACGGGGCCGCCTTGGCGTGTCCCGTGGCACCCCGGTCGGGGTCGAGCAGCACAAAGATAGCATTTTTTGTCGGAAATGCAAAATCCCCGGACGGCAGCCGTTCTACCAATTGTATTCCATCGCCTGTTCGATGAGTTCCACCCGTGTCGTGCCGTCGGGCGCCAACTCCACCGCGGCCAGGTCGTACTGTACTTCGGCGTCCGTGCCTGTCGCTGCGAGGTAGCTCGATGCCGCCCGATGCAGCGCGCGGAATTTCCGGTGCGTGATCGCCGCTTCGGGCGGCGTGAGCGATCCCGTACGGCGGGTTTTCACCTCCACGATGTGGAGAATGTCCCCTTTGCGTGCTACGATGTCCAGCTCGTAGCGTCCTTGCCGCCAGTTGCGTGCGCAGATTTCGTAGCCCGCCGCCCGCAGGTACTCGGTCGCGGCCTGCTCGCCGCGCAGACCCGTTGCAGCGGTCGTCGTCGGAGTGCGCTCGGGAATATCGCTGGTCGATCGCATACCTATTTATAATAAGAACGACAGGTCGGCGCCCGGCGCCACCTCGAACGGGGCCGTCCCTTTGCGGAACATCCGCATGGGGCGGTGGCCGATCAACTCCAGCCGGTCGTCTTCGTAGCGGAGCATGCACCCTTCGCGCAGGCCCGCCACCCAGCGGCGCGGGTTGGCTTCGATGAACTCCAGGATGCGCTGTTCGCGCGTTTCGCCCGCATGGCCCGCCGGGTTTGCGTCCAGATAGTGGGGGTTGATCTGGAACTTCACGGCGCCGATCGCCCGGAACGACGCCGGCTCGACGATCGGCATGTCGTTGGTCGTGCAGATCGTCGGACAACAGACGTTGCTGCCTGCCGACCATCCCACATAGGGCACGCCGGCCCGGATCCGCTGCCGGATCGCTTGCATCAGCCCCTGCTCCTGCATCTTCTTGGCCAGGGCGAACGTGTTGCCGCCGCCCACGCAGATCGCCTCGGCGCTGCGGATCATGCGGGCCGGATCGGCCGCCCGATGCACCGAGCGTACCCGGATGCCCAGTTCGGACAGACGCGCCTGCACCTTGCGCTCGTAGTCGGCG
>CAMWJM010000232.1 GCA_947174575.1 uncultured Alistipes sp.
ACGCCTGGGCGCTCTACACCTATGCCTATGGCGGTCTTTCGGTGGATGTCGGCGCCAAACTCGGTTACTCCACCATGCACCGCGAGGGTATGTGGCGCAAGGGTCTGTTCCCCGACAATTCGCTGGGCGATTCGAAGAAACTCAACTATTTCATCTATAGCGGCAAGGTCAATGTGTCGTATCGTTTCTCGGGCGCCCATTCGCTCGAAGCCGGTGCGACCTACATGCAGAACGCGCCCAAGTTCGCCAATGCGTTCGTGTCGCCGCGTACGCGCAACACGACCACGCCGGGCGTCTCGGCCGAGCGGATTTTCGGCGTCGACCTCACCTATAACCTCAATCTGCCTTATGTCAAAGCTCGCGTGTCGGGCTTCTACTCGACGATGACCGACCAGACCAAGGTGATCTCGTTCTACGACGATGTGGAGCGCTCGTTCACCAACTTCGCCATGAGCGGCATCGACAAACGCTATTACGGTGTCGAGGCTGCCGTGTCGGTACCCATCTGGAACGGCATTTCGGCCGTCGCGGCCTTGAGCTGGGGCGATTACACTTATACGTCTAATCCCGACTTCATCCAGACCATCGACAACAGCGAGGTGATCGCCCGCGGCGACAAGGTCTATTGGAACGGCATGCACGTCGAGAGTTCGCCGCAGCTGGCATTCAACTTCGGCGTCGACTACCGCGGCCCCCACAACTGGTTCGCGTCGCTCAACTTCAACTGCTACGACAAACTCTACATCTCCATGAACCCCTACTACCGCACCTCGCAGGCGTCGGAGTACTACAACAAGCTCATCGTCAACGAGGTGCAGAAGGGCGAGAACATGGACCTGTCCGTCATCAAGGCTGCCCGTCAGGGCATCGACGAGATGCGGGCGCAGGAGAAGTTCGGCTTTGTCTGGACGTTGAGCGCCAGCGTCGGCAAGAACTGGTATATCCATCGCAAGTATATGTTGGGCTTCAGCCTGGAGGCCAAGAATATAATCAACAAGCAGAATATCCACACGGGCGGCTATGAGCAGATGCGCATGCGCCGCGTGCGTACGGAGGAGGGCGTGAAGTTCACGCGTTTCGACTCGAAATATTTCTACATGTTGGGCACCAACTATTATCTGAATGTTTATTTCCGTTTCTAATCCCGAAAAGCGATAATGTATCATGAAAAATAGCAGATTATTTTTGGTCGCGACGCTCTGCATGCTGTTCGCGGGGTGCTACAACGATTTCGATACGCCTGCACCCGCCAAGGTCTGGACCGACGAGGAGCTGGAGGCGTTGGAGCTTCGGCAGATTTCGATCAAGGAGGTGAAAGACAAGTTCATCTCGGTCTTCGGATCGTTGGAGAATACGGGTTCCAACAAGAGCTGGTCGGACACCAAGACCCTCAAATTGGGCGCTCCCTCTTCGACGATCGAAGCCGGATTCGCCAACTTGCAGTTCTGGGAGGAGGCCGCCGGCTACTACATCAAGGGCAAGGTCATCTCCAGCGATGCCCAGGGCAATGTCTACAAGTCGCTCTACATCGACGACGGTACGGCGGCCATCGAGTTGAAGCTCTGCGGCACGCTCTTCACCACCTATAAGTTGGATTTGGGTTCCTACGACAGCTCGTGGGTCTATGTCAAGCTGAAGGATCTCTATCTGGGCAACTACCGCATGATGCTTTCGCTGGGCGACGGCCCGTCGAATGCGCTCAACACGGGTTTGAGCAATAAGTATTACGCCAATTCCAATTTCGAGAGCATCGAGTTGTGGCACAACCTCGGCAATCCCGAGTTCAACCGCGTGCTGCCGGGTGCTCCTTGCCGGCTGGTCGAGGCGAGCATCGACGACGTGGTGGTCGACACCACGCCCGGCGAGGAGAAGCCCAACATCATCGTGGTCAACAGCTCGAACTATGCCAAGTTGAGCGCGAACAATACTGCTGCGGGGACGCATTATTACGACCATTTCGGTCGTCTGATCCGTTTCCAGGGCGTGACGATCCGCTATGCCAACGTCACTTATCGGGACGAGCAGCGCGACGCTAACGGCAATATCGTACGCGATGCCGAGGGCAATGTCGTCTGGGGCGATGAGATCACGGCGCCGACGTTCGGCACCAACGGCGATCCGTTCCCCAACTGGGTCGTCACCGATTCGGGTTCGCCGGTCTTCAGCGCATGGTATTATTGGGCCTATAGCCGCGAGAACGTGAGTCTCTACGGCGCGGTGCTCATGCTGCTCAACGAGAATGCCACCGGTTCGGACGATGCGGGCGCCTATTCGATCCGCACGAGCGGCTATTCGCGCTTCGCCATGCGGCGCGTACCGCGCAACGGCACGGTGGGCAATGTGCTGGGTATCTACAGCATCTATTCCCAGCGGCTGAACGATTACGCTCAATACCAGATCACGGTCAACCGCATCGAAGACCTCGATTTCCCGGAAGATTCGCTGGTTTCGCAGGAGTGGATCGACCGCAATACGCCCGAGGGGTCTTACAATCCTCCCGTCAAGGACGGCAGCGGCGAGTACGACGATTAGTCGCATCCTTTCCCTGAAAAGCCCGGCACTCGAAAGTGCCGGGCTTTTTTGTAATGCTTGTTCGCAAAATAATCGCCTATGAATCTTGGCGGCTCGATGTAGCTTCGGAAAACTCTGCGGGCCGCAGTCTCTTCTGGCCAGGCCTGCAACAAGCGCATGCCTCGCATGCTGCGACAATGCGACAATTTGTATCTCTATTTGCGAGGTAAAATAGACAGGGCGGAGAAGTCCGTTGCTTATGGATAATTCGTCTGCGAAGCCGCTCTGTAAAAT
>CAMWJM010000233.1 GCA_947174575.1 uncultured Alistipes sp.
TCGTTCGACACGACTAAATTCAGCACCGGGTCGTCGTCTACTTTCGATGGAAAGCCGTAGATTTCATCCTTTGCATTGATGATAATCACGTTATCGGCACTCAACCCTTTTGAGCTGTGGGCCGTCAGAAACTGGAGCTTGATTTTGTTTCCGTATTTTACCGAATAAACCTTACCTGTTTTTTCGTCGTAGTTGAACTGTTTGGAATAGCAGAGATTCCTCGCGTCGAACCCATAGCGACCGATCAACAGAATGGATGCGACTCGGGATTTCTTTTCAGCCGCATTATACTCCAATATTTCTTCGATAGCTTTGTTTACAGCGATTCCCAGATAGTGATATTTGCCGCCTTCCGGCCGTTCTTTTCCCTTGTCGAAAGTCTCGGCATACGGGTAGATGATAACCGGGTTGGTAATTCGTTTCGGAGAGACGAGTTCCTTTTTGATCTGTGCCGAATTTTTCTGTACGAATGTTCCGGCAATGTCGATTATCTCCTGCGCGTTGCGATAGGTGCGTGTGATTTTCAACTCCTGACCGTAGCCGACGGCTTCGCAGAAGCGGGTAAACAGCGGCAGAATCGAGCCGCTGAACGCATAGATCGACTGCCAGTCGTCGCCTACGGCCATGATTTTGGCATTGCACAACTGCGACAGTTCTTTGATCAGGTTGTAACGCTGCCGTGAAATGTCCTGATACTCGTCAACGATGATATATTTGTAATCGAGCTGCTCCCTACCGATCCGTTTTTGGCGTATCAACTCGGCAGACTCGTTGATCATATCTTGGAAGTCGATGCAATGCCGCTCCTCCAATACTTTCTGATATTCATAGAAGCACACTTTGCAGATGTCGAGAAAGAGTTTGGTGCGGACATTTTTGTTCGCAGCCTTGAACTCTGCGAATTTCTCCAATCCGTAACCCTGCGTCTTGAAATTGTTGATAAAGGTGCAGATCAAAAAGGTCAGGCGCGTAATGTATTTGCTCTCCTCCGTTTCGATCAACCTCTTATAGACTTCCGCTGTCGGGCGTTTATTCAATACATAGCCGCGTGCAATAAGCTGTTCGCGCAGGTGGAGCAGATAATCCCGACCGTCGGCATACTGCGAGTAAGTATATATCAAATCGGTTTTATGCTTCGCGTGCACTTGCTTTTTATCGTCGATTCGGGAGACGTATTTCGCCAATTCCTCTTTTGTATAACGACTGCTTCGGTGATCTTCGGTGATGCCGAAATGTTCGATATACGAAATCTTGTCGCCTTGTTTTATGCGGAAGTCGGGCGTATAGGGTTTGTTCGCATCGAGAATAGGGTATTGGTATATCGGTTCATACTCGTACTCTATCTGATACATATATAGAAAATTGGCAATGCGCACCTCTTCTGCCGACCGTAGAATTTCGTTGTTCAACGTCTGTGTTTTCAGAGTCTTGCGATCGACGATCCGTTGCACATATTCGTGCAGATTGCCTTTCAGGGTCGAACAATCCGCGTTGGCGACGAATTGGAAATATTCGTTGAGTTTTCGCCCTCATAAGGCGCGGTAAAGTAGGCTCCGAAAAATAGAATCAGCTTGTTTACGACCTCCGGATTGCGCAGTACGGACGATTTCAAATAGTTGTTGATAATCGTGTACATATACCCGCCTTCGACGATCTTTTTGCGTTCCTCCTCACCTTGTCGCAAGATCGTATAACCGATAGAGTGGAATGTGCTGATAGGACACGGTATTCCCAAATTGCCATTTATGCGTCCCCGAAGTTCCTCGACAGCCTTGTTGGTAAAGGAGATTACTAGGATCTTACCCGGGTCGACGCCCTGTTTTTCTACAAGATAACGCACTTTAGCGGCTACCGTGGTGGTTTTTCCGGCTCCAGCTCCGGCAATCACCAGCGTATGATCCTCCTCCGAAAGTACGACTTCGCGTTGCTCCCGATCGAGCGATATAGCCGGATCACAGGCTTTGAGGATGTTGTCGAGATAGGATTTCTCCGATTCGATATGGCGCGAAACATAGGCATCGTTGTGGCTCCGGATCGTCGGCGATTCCGTCGCAAGGTCGGCCATGGCATCGAACTCCGCCCGAAAATAGGTTATGGCCTCCCTATCGAGCGTATGTTTGGCAACATACTCGTTCAATAGGTTCGACTGGACAAGCGTCGCATAGAATTGCGATAAATCGCGGTATTGTTCGACAAGGCCTTTATAGTCGCTCCGCGCAATAAACCGATCTTGGGATAGCAAATCCTTGAATGCCTTGTTGAAAGAGAGCGTTTTGATATACTCCGCAGGGCAATTCTCCGGATCCGGATTCATCGGAACCGTAGAACCGCTCTCTTGATTTTGTCCAATATTTTTGAAGAAATTTACTATTCCCATTACTCTCAAAAGCCGTTTGCCTTACAAAGATAAACATTAAATCGATTATTGTAATTATCATAAATAATCAATCATGGTTTATCCTCTATTTCAAGATAAAAACAATCGCTCCCCGGTACTTGCTACCGGGGTGCGATTATGAACTCACAGACGGCTTAATGCGCCGCTTGTATTATTTCAGCTCGCGAGCCTTGATGCGTACGACTTTGCCGTCGCGCACGACGACCAGTTCGCCGTCTTCTTTCCGGGTTTTCTCGACAAGGCGTTTGCGGGCCAACAGAATGCCCGCATTGATTTTCTCCTGCATCTGTTTGATTTCGATCTCACTCATCGTCCGCAATCTTTTCGTAGGATAACGTAATCGTCCGAACTCTTTTCTGTTGCTTCGTCAAGGGTGCTGTTTCTGTGGCTTATACACATCTGACG
>CAMWJM010000234.1 GCA_947174575.1 uncultured Alistipes sp.
GCTTGGAAGGCTGATGCTCTATCAACTGAGCTACTTCCGCAAAAATACACCGTATCGGAGCGACTCCCTTGCCCGTCCGCCGCCCGAAGACGGCACCGAGCGAGTTCTGCGACTCCAACCGGTTTTCGAGTGGGAAGTGATGGATTCGAACCACCGTAGGCGTACGCCAGCAGATTTACAGTCTGCCCCATTTGACCGCTCTGGTAACTTCCCGAATACTCCTCCGCAAGGGAGGCCGCCGATTCCGTCGACCGATAAACTCCGGACTGCACCCAGCCCTCGTTCTCTCTCCGCTCTCGCCTCCGGCCCGCTCTCTGCATCGGCTTTCGGAGCCGATGGAGGGATTCGAACCCCCGACCAGCTGATTACAAATCAGCTGCTCTGGCCAACTGAGCTACATCGGCAGAATCAACCGTTTTGGATTGCAAAAGTAGACATAAAAAATCAATCGCGCAAATAATCGGCGAAAAAAATTTCCACTTTTTCCTCATTCTCAAAGAACGCCGATTCCGCACCCGTTTCCGAAGTCGGAATCGGGTGCAAAGATAGAGAAATTTTCGAATAAGACAACGGTTTACGCAAAAAATATCGACACTCCGCACGAAGGCTGCTCCCTGGGCGCCCGCCCGAACCCCGAAGCCCGGCCATACCTTATAATATAAAGACGAAGGCGAACATACAGACGTTCGCCCCGCTTTCTTCCGCTTTCGAGCGTGCCGCTATATCGGGCTACCCGCTCCCCGCGAACTACAACATTTGAAATGAAGTTCCCGATCAATAGATAGATAGTAATCGACGGACAGATCTTATCTGCACAACATTATATATTTATCTGTATCTATGTGCATTGATTCGGTGCCTCAACGCAGCTTCATCACTTCGTCGATGCCCATGTTTTTGTAGGAGGCGGCCAGTTCGTCGTCGCGGTCGGAGATCACGAGCAGTTTGTCGCCCCGCAGCAGCTCGGTATTGCCCCGGGGGACGAAATAGCTGCCGTCCCGGCAGATCATCATGATCAACGTATTCTCGGGCAAAACGATGTCTTTCAGACATTTCCCGATCATCCCCTCGTTGACCTGAATCTCCGTGAATCCGGTCTTCACTTCGTCCTGCACGTTGACGCTGAACGACGATTCGCGCTCTTCATACGAAAGGCCCAGCAGATTGGCCATGCCGCTGACCGTCGTTCCTTGCACCGACAGCGAAATGATCGTCGACAAGAACACCACATTGAACAGCAGGTCGGCATATTCGGTCTTGGCGATCAGGGGATAGAGCGCGAAGAGAATAGGCACAGCACCGCGCAGCCCCACCCACGAAATATAGAGCCGCGCCTTGATCGAGAAACGACGGAACGGAGCCAGACACAGGAAAACCGACGCGGGACGCGCCACGACGATCATGAACACGCCGACGGCCACGCCCAGTGCCAACACCTCGGGCTGCAGCAGCTCGTCGCTGTTGACGAACAGACCCAGCAGGAGGAACATCACGATCTGCATCAACCAGGTGAAGCCGTCGAAGAAGATCGTCATCGGCATCTTCTGCGTCAGTTTGTGATTGCCCACCACCAAACCGCCGATGTAGACCGCCAGATAGCCGTTGCCCCGAATCAGATCGGTAAAGGCGAACGCGAAGAATATGAACGCCAGCAGCAGCACCGAGTAGAGCGACTTGTTGGCCAGATTGATCCGGTTGATCGTCCACACGGCCAGCCACCCGATCGCATAGCCCGACAGGGTGCCCACGACCATCTGCACCACCAGAAGCACGATGTTCGTCCCCCAGCCTATCTCGCCCGTCGTACGCGAGAGCATCCCCACGAGCAGCACGGTGAGCATGTAGGCCATCGGGTCGTTCGAGCCGCTCTCCAGCTCCAACAGGGGGCGCAAATCCTCTTTCAGACCTTGTTTCTTACTGCGCAGGATCGAGAAGACCGACGCCGAGTCGGTCGACGCCATGGTCGCCGCCAGCAGCAGCGCCGTGGCGAACGGCAGCTCCACTCCGACCGCCGGAGCCAGCAGCCACACGAAGCCGCCCAGGACGAACGCCGTGACGACCACGCCCCCCGTGGCCAACACCACTCCGGGGCCGATGACGGGCCGTATCTGCGAGAACTTGGTGTCCATGCCGCCCGTAAAGAGAATGATGCACAGCGCGATCATCCCCACGAACTGCGTCACCTCCAACGAACGGAAAGAGATGAAGTCCAGGCCGAACAGAATGCCCACGCCCAGGAAGAGCAACAACGCCGGCGCCCCGAAACGATAGGCCGCCTTGCCGGCCACCACCGCCACGAAAAGAAGCAGGGCGCAAACCAGGATTATATTTTCACTGCTGAAATCGATCATCGTCTTGCTGTTTTTTGCAGGGTTCTCCGCCACGGCGCGGCTTCCGAAACCCCGATCGGTACAAAGATAACAAATTTCCGGCAATCATCGGGTCTATGGCGACCGTACGCTCCGGCCGCCCCGTCACTGCGGGATGAAAATGTAGGTGATCGTCCCCTGCTGTCTGACCGGCGCCGAAGCGTCGATGTTGAACTGCGACGAACGGGCCGCCCGCAGCGCCGTTTCGCGCATGCAGTCGTCGCCGCCATACGTCACGCGGGCGCCGACCACCTCGCCCGAACGGTCGACCGCGATTTCGACCTCCACTTCGCCGCCCCCCTCGCACCGGTAGGCCGGCACCACCAGACGACGCGACGTGCGCACCGGGTCGGGCAGCGAAAAGGAGTCCGGCACCCGCCCCTCTATTTTGCTATCCTGCCGTTCGGCGCCCGTTTCGCTCCCCTTGCGGT
>CAMWJM010000235.1 GCA_947174575.1 uncultured Alistipes sp.
GTATAAGAGCCAGGTTCCAAGTGAACATCGGCAGCGCGTAGTTGGCGTTGCGGTCCGAATACTCGAAACCTACGGAGAACCATTCGTAACCGATGTTGTCCGACACCATGTCGGCGCCGTTGGCGTCGCTCTGGATGCAGACGGCCGGATAGCTGAAGTCGTTGTGGAACGTCTGTGCCGAAGTGGAGTTGGGCAGCAGATCGGTGAAGATCGTCGACAGCGAGTTGATGTCGGCCTGCAGACGCTCGGGATTGGCCTCGACGACATCGACTTTCTGCTCTTCGGTGACGATGCCGCTCTCGGGGAACGTGTCGAGATCGGAGCAGGAGGCTGCGATTCCGGCCCCGAGGGCGAAAATCCATATCTTGTTGTAAGTTTTCATAGCTCTTTGTTGTTTGATTCTGCCGAAATTAGAACGTCAGGCTGATACCGCCCGAGATGGTGCGCAAGGCCGTGTAGCTGGTGTTGTCGGCCGTGCCGGCGCCATGGAGCGCGATGCGCGGGTCGAGACCCTGGCGCTTCGAGAACACGGCGAGGTTGTCGCCCGAGAAGTAGACGCGCACGTTGGCCAGGCCGATCTTGTTCGTCCACTTTTTGGGGATCGTGTAACCTACGGTGACGTTGTTCACCGAGAGGTAGTTCGAGCTGACGAGGAAGCGCGACGAATACTTCTGGTTCGAGTCGTCGGCCGAGTCCAGACGCGGAATCGCCGAATGGGGATTCTCGGGCGTCCAGGCCTTGAGCGCATCCTTGTGGAAGTTCATACCCAGCTGGTCGCCGTAGTGCATCAACTCCTGGTAGGTGTTGTCGTAGATCTTACCGCCGAGCTGGTAGGAGAAGAGGGCCGAAATGTCGAAGCCGTAGAACGACAGCATCGTACCGAAACCGCCGCTCACCTTGGCCAGCGTGCTGCCCTGGTGGGCCTGCTGGGCGTTGTCGTAGATGTCGGTGGTCGAGTAGTCGCCGTTGTCGGGATCGACGTACCACAGCGACTTGCCCGTCGAGGGATCGACGCCGGCATAGGTCGGCAGGTAGGAGTCGTAGATCGAACCGCCCACCTCGCGGATCGACATCGAGCCGCGGATGCCCTTCTCGGCGACGTTGTCGCTCAATTCGAGAATCTTGTTCTTGTAGTGCAGCATGTTGAGGTTGACGTTCCACGTGAAGTTCTTGTAACGCAGAATGTCGGCGCTCAAATCGATCTCGACGCCCGAGTTGCGGATCGAACCCACGTTGATCGGCAGGTTGGAGTAACCCAGCGACGGCGGAACGGGCATGTAGTAGAGCATGTCGGTGGTCTTGCGCGAGAAGTACTCGACGCTACCGCTCAAGCGGCCCTGCCAGAACCCGAATTCGACACCTGCGTTGAACGAGTGCGACGACTCCCACGTGATGTCCTTGTTGCCCTTGTAGTCGAGCGAAAGCGCGAAGTCGCCGTCGACACGACCGAGAGCATACTGGTCGAGGTAGGGGTAGTAGTTGCTGTAACCGCTCTGGTCGAGCAGGTCGTCGTTACCCTGGATACCGTAGGAGACCTTGAGTTTCAACATGTCGATCCAGTTCACGCCGCCGAGGAAATTCTCTTTCGAGATGAGCCATGCTGCGCCGACCGAACCGAAGTTGCCCCAGCGGTTGTCCTTGTGGAAGCGCGACGATGCATCGCGGCGATACGACGCCGAGATGAAATATTTCTCGTCGTAGTTGTACTGCACGCGCGAGAGGATACCCATCGTGAAGTACGAATCCGCATTCGAGGATACGCGCGGCGTCTCGTAGATGGTGTTGTCCAACTCCGGAATCGAGGGGTTGAACATGTTGGTGTTCGAACCGCCCAGATACTGGATTTTCAGCTTGTAGGACTCGAAACCGGCCAAGATGTCGAGGTTGTGTTTCTCGGCGAAGGTCTTGGTGTAGGAGGCCAGATACTGCTGGTTGACGCTGAATACGCGCTGCGAAGCCACGCTTACATAACCTTCGCCCACATAGGAACCGTAGTAGGGGTTATAGGCGGTGTTGGCGCGCTGGCTCACCAGATTGGTGTTGACGTTGGCCGTGAGGTTCAGCCCCTCGACGGGCGTCACGGTGGCGTACCACGTACCGTTGAACGCGTCGGTAAGCGTGCGGTGCGTATCCAGCTCCAGCGAAATCATGGGGTTGGCGCCGCCTGAGAAAGAACGGGTCTGGTTGGTGTTGGCACCCGAGTCGTAGATCTTGTTGCCGTGCTCGTCGTACATGATCTTGCCGTCGGTGTCGCGTACGTACATCGGGTAGATCGGGGCGATGAGGTTGGCCAGATAGAAGAGGTTGGCCGACGAACCCCACGAGGTCTGACCCGAGGGCGAATCGGTGATCGAGTGCGAGAAACCTACGTTGCCGCCCACCTTCAGCCACTTCTTGGCCTGGTAGTCGGCCTTCATGCGGGTCGAATAACGCGTGAAGTTCGAGTTCTTGATGATACCCGCGTCGTCCAGATAACCGGCCGACATGTAGTAGTTGAGGCGATCCGACGAACCGGCGATCGAGACGTTGTACTCCTGACGCAGGTTGCCGTTGCCGAACAGCTCGTCGTACCAGTCGTCGGGCGTATAGTAATATTGTCCGTCGGAGTAGCCGAGCTTGGCGTTGGGGTTGAGCTTGCCGTTGGCGCCGATGAGCGTTTCGCCCTCGGGAACGGTGTAGACGTTGTAACCCGTACCGCCGTTCGTGGCGTCGAAAAGCAGGGAGTTGGCATAGGCGCGTGCGTCGGCCGCCGAGCTGCCCGCATAGCGGCGGTTGTTGTACAACGACTTGTAGGCCAG
>CAMWJM010000236.1 GCA_947174575.1 uncultured Alistipes sp.
CCAGAAAGGCCAGGGCCGAAGCCGTCGTGAAGTCGCCGCTGTCCGCGAGCCGCTGCGAAAGAGTCCGGGCCGCAGCATTCGTAGCATCCGCCCCATATGCTTCGTAGGCGGCGGTAGCCGTTTCGTCGTCGGCAGGCGCCCCGACGGCAACTTCCCCGGCGCTTTCAACCCTGTTGCCGTCGGTCGTGCTCAAGGTTTCTGCGGTCTCTCTGTCGGCGATTCTTGCGACTCCATGGGATGGTTCCTCGGTATATAGCACACCCAACGTGCTGACCACGATTTCTTTGGCCGCCACGCCCGAAAGCAGGGCCATGCCGGCTTTCCAGTCCAGACCCAGCGGCCGGAACGCCGGTTCGCATGCCTTGCCCACACGCCCCAGATACGAGGATTCATAGTGCGCCGATGTCCGGGCCGACGGCTCCGCGGGGCGGGGATAGTAGCTCAAAAACCACACGATCACCGATGCGACCAGGATCATGCCTCCCATCTTGCGCAGATACTGGGCGCACTTGTCCCACATATGCGACAACGTGGCTTTCCACGTCGGCAGACGATAAGGCGGCAACTCCATGACGAACGGCGTTTCGTCGACCGGGAACAGGAAGCGCCTGATCGCCCGGGCCGTCACTACGGCCATCGCTACCCCCAGCAGATAAAGTCCCGTCATCACCCAGCCCGCATACGGCGCGAAAAAGGTTCCCGCCACCAGAATATAGATCGGCAGCCGCGCGCTGCACGACATGAAAGGGGTTATCAAAATCGTAATCAACCGGCTGCTGCGGCTCTCGATCGTCCGGCAGGCCATGATCGCCGGCACGTTGCATCCGAAACCCATGATGAGCGGGATGAACGATTTGCCGTGCAGCCCGATACGGTGCATCACGCGATCCATGATGAACGCCGCGCGGGCCAGATAGCCCGAATCCTCCAGAAACGAGATGAAGAGATACAGCACCATGATGTTGGGCAGGAAGACGATCACGGCGCCCACGCCGCCGATCACCCCGTCGATCGCCAGATCGCGCAGCGCTCCGGGTGGCAGCAGGGCGCCCAAGCCTTGGCCGAGCCAGCCGACCAGCCGCTCGATCCACCCCTGCGGATAGGCGCCCAAAGAGAACGTGCACCAGAACATGAGCCACATCAGGAAGAAGAAGATCGGGAATCCCCACAGCTTGTGGGTGGCGAACGAATCGATCAGCGCCGTCGTCGTGGCCTCCTCGCTCCGACCGGGACGGTAGGTCTCTTTCAGCGCCCCCGAAATGAAGCCGTATTTGCGGTTGGCGAACCCCGTTTCGACGTCTTCGCCTGTCTCTTTGGCGATCCGCGCCGATTCGCGGGCCGCGATTTCCACCCACACCGGATAGCGCTCGCACAGCCGCAGTTGCTCGGCCACCTGCCGATCGCCCTCCATCATCTTCATGGCGAAATAGCGCGGTGGGAAACTCTTGGGCAGCTGGTCTCCATGTGCGCTCATGTCGCTGTTCAGGCGGCGCAATCCCTCGTCGATCACCGCACCCTGTCCGATATGGATATGGCGCACCCGGTCGTCCCGGTTTTCATAAACTGCGATCACGGTATCCAGAAGCGCTTCGATGCCCTTGCCGTTACGCGCCTCCACCGGCACCATCGGCACGCCCAGCATCCGCCCCAGTTGTTCGTAATCGAGTTGTGCTCCGCTGGAGGTGAGTTCATCGAACATATTGAGTGCCACGACCATGCGCGGATTTATATCGATCAACTCCGTAGTCAGATAGAGGTTGCGCTCCAGATTCGACGCCACCACCGAATTGACGATCACGTCGGGCATCTCCCGGGCGATGTGCCGGCGCACGAATCGCTCCTCGGGCGTATAGGCCGAAAGGGCATAGGTGCCGGGCAGGTCGGTGATCTCGAACCGATAGCCGCGGTAGATGCGCACGCCGCTCTTGGCGCCCACGGTCACTCCGCTGTAGTTGCCCACATGTTCATGGCTGCCCGAAATGGCGTTGAACAGCGAGGTTTTGCCGCTGTTGGGATTGCCCACCAGCGCCACGCAGATCATGTGGCTGTGCGAGCGCACCACCTCGTCGATCGACCGGCAGCAGTTCGGCTCCGTCTCGTAGATCGGAAACTGCGTCGAGGGAGCTTCGCTCTCGGGATGCGGGCCTGAAAGCAGTTCGTGCGCTTCGCTCTCCGAGAGCACCTGGATCATGTCGGCTTCGCTGCGCCGCAGCGACACGTCGTAGCCCATGATCCGATATTGGATCGGGTCTTTGAGCGGCGCATTCAGGATCACTTCGACCCTGTGGTCGCGCACGAACCCCATCTCCATGATCCGGCGGCGGAAACCGCCGTGTCCCAGCACTTTCAGTATGACGGCCGATTCTCCGGTCTTGAGTTCGGACAGACGCATAGCAAAATTATATTCTTGCAGGTTTTCTCGCCTCGGCATAGCGCGAACGAGTTCGGCTCTGCTCTCGGCTTACGAAAACGTTCAACTTCTTGCAGGTTTTCTTGCCTCGGCATAGCACGAACAAGTTCGGCTTTGCTCTCGGCTTACGAAAACGTTCGTTTTTCAGGATAGCAAAGATAGCTGTTTTGCTCCGAATGCACAATCCCCATTTCTGGGTATTTCCGCCCCGCTGCCGAAAAATCGGGAGACACGATCCCCCGAAAAAACCGGCAAGAAATCGATCGTTTTCACAAGTCAGGCGCAGATAGCCGACCATGATCGCGCCCTGCCAAGCCGAGCAAGGGGTATGAAAACGACGGTTCCCGGAGCTTCGTGGCCGGAA
>CAMWJM010000237.1 GCA_947174575.1 uncultured Alistipes sp.
CTTGGCATGGAGCCAGCGGGCCACCAGCTCCTTGCCCGTGCCGTTCTCGCCCGTGATGAGCACGCGCGCCTCGCAGGGCGCCACCTTGTCGATGAGCTGCCGCACCCGCCCGATCGGCTCCGAGGAGCCGATGATCTGCTGCGCATGCGCGGCATGCGCCCGGCGCGAACGGCGTACAGCAGTCGCGACCGGCTCGGGAGCGGGTTCGTCCAAGGTGCTGTGGATCGACTTGAGCAGTCGGTTCATGTCGATGGGCTTGGTCAGAAAGTCGCGGGCGCCGTGGCGCACCGCCTCGACCGCCGAATCGATCGACGCCTCGGCCGACAACACGATGAACGGAATCCCCGTGTCGGGCACCCGGCACTCCATGTCGGAAAGGATCACGTCGAAGGGGATGCGGCTGCACAACTCCGAGGCCGCCGTGTCGTCCTCGGCCGCCTCGGTCGAGAATCCTTCGTATTCGAGCCGCTCGCGCAGGGTGTTTCGCATGCTTTTTGATCGATCGAGAATTAAAACCTTTGCCATAACTTGTTTTTCCTGAATTTTTGTCTACTTTTGCGAACAGAAACATCCGCTTCCGCAGAGCGGCCGTACGGCGGACGAGCCGCCTTTCCGCCGACCGCTCCGGAGGCTTCGATTCCGATCCAAAGTTAGGGCTTTCCGCCGCGTAAAACCAATTCCGGCCGGCTGCGGGCCTCTTCGGGCGCAGGTGCCGCATCCCTCCGATCCGCACCATCGCACCCGCCCTCCGGAACGCTCCGACCGCCCGAACGAAACAACGACCGCGACCATGAGAAAAAACTATAACTACACGCGACGCAAGTTGTATCTGCCCGAATACGGGCGCCACATCCAGGAGATGATCGATTCGCTCTCGCGGATCGAAGACCGCCGCGAGCGCAACCGCCAGGCGCGGGCCGTCATCGCCGTGATGGGCAACCTCTTTCCGCTGCTGCGCGATACGGCCGACTACACCCACAAGCTGTGGGATCACCTCTTCATCATGTCTGATTTCCAGCTCGATGTCGACTCGCCCTATCCGCGGCCCTCGCGCGAGGAGCTGACCGTCGCGCCCAAGCGCATGCCCTACACCCAGAGCCGCATCGTGCACAAGCACTACGGCAAATATGTCGAACAGATGCTCCGCAAACTCCCGGGCGTGCAAGACCCCCGCGCCGTGGCCCGCACGGTCGACCAGCTGGCCCGTTACATGCGCACCAAGAGCTACGAATACAACCAGGAGCACCCCAACAACGAAGTGATCGTTAAAGACATCAAACTCATGTCCGGCGGCGGCATCGAAATCGACGAAGCGGCGATCAACAACCTCCGAAGCGACTACAAACAACACTTTTCGGCGCGTCCGCAAAAGGGCCAGCAGAAAGGCCCGCAGCGCATGCAGAAACGCCAGCAGAAGAACCACGCCCAGTACAACAACCGCAACCACCCGAAGAACAACGGCAATCATCGCAACCCGCAGAAGCAGTGAACACGCTCGACAGCACGATCCAGTTCGTGGCGGGCGTGGGCGAAACGCGGGCCAAGCTCCTCGAACGGGAATTGGGCATCCGCACGATCGGCGATCTGCTCAGCCACATCCCCTCCCGCTACATCGACCGCACGAAGGTCTACCGCATCGCCGAAATCACGGAGGATGCCCCCGCGCTCGTGCAGTTCCGTGCCCGCGTCACGGGCGTCGGCTATGCCGGCGAGGGGCGCAAGCGCCGCTTCACGGCTTTCGTGCAAGACCCTTCGGGCGCGGCCGAGCTGGTCTGGTTCCGGGGCATCAAGTGGATCGAAAAACGGGTCGAGGTGGGACGCGAGTATCTGGTTTTCGGTCGTCCGTCGTTCTATAGAGGTACGCTTTCGATGGCCCACCCCGAGCTGGAGACCATGGAACAGGCCCTCTCGCGCAAGGCCGAAAGCGGCATGCAGGGCATCTACCCCTCCACCGAGAAGCTCTCCAACACCCTGGGCACCAAAGGCATGTGCCAGATCATCCGCAACGCCTGGGCGCTGGTCAGGGATCGGATCGAGGAGCCGCTGCCCGAGTCCCTGCGCACGCACTACGGTTTGATGCCGCTGCGCGACGCCTATTTCAACGTCCACTTCCCCCAGTCGCCCGAAGCGCTCCGGCAGGCGCAATACCGGCTCAAGTTCGACGAGCTGCTGGGCATCCAGCTCAACATCCAGTCGCAGCGCACGGAGCGACTATCCAAAAGCAACGGATTCCTCTTCCCCAAAGTAGGAGGAGTTTTCAACACGTTCTACACCTCCAAACTTCCCTTTCCGCTTACGGGGGCGCAGAAACGCGTCATCAAGGAGATCCGCAACGACACAGTGACGGGTTTCCAGATGAACCGCCTGCTGCAGGGCGACGTGGGCAGCGGCAAGACCCTCGTAGCGCTCATGTCGATGCTGCTGGCCGTGGACAACGGCTACCAGGCCTGCATGATGGCCCCCACCGAGATTCTGGCCCGCCAGCACTTCGCCACCATCACGCGCATGCTCGACGGGCTGGGCGTGCGGGTGGCCATACTGACCGGCTCGTCGAAGCAGCGCGAGCGGCGGGAGGCCCTCGAAGGCATCGCTTCGGGCCGGGTGCACATCCTCATCGGCACCCATGCGCTCATCGAAGACCGCGTGCGGTTCGACAACCTCGGGTTCGTGGTCATCGACGAGCAGCACCGCTTCGGCGTGAGCAGCGCGCCCGCCTAAGGACGCAGAACCCCCGGTAGCGTATACACAACAGGCGCGGCCGCCCACGAGTG
>CAMWJM010000238.1 GCA_947174575.1 uncultured Alistipes sp.
GGTCAACACCCAGACCGGACAGCGCTATTTCCAGCGAGGAGGGCGCACGCTGTCGTTTCTGCCGCTGGCCCACGCCTACGGTTGTGCGTTCGACTTCCTGACGCCTTTGGCCGTCGGCGGGCATATCACCCTGCTGGGGCGGATTCCCTCGCCCAAGATTCTCATCGAGGCCATGGCGGTCGTCAAACCCACGATCGTCTGCTGCGTGCCGATGATTCTCGAAAAGGTCTACCGCAAGCAGGTGTTGCCGCTGCTCGAAAAGGGGCCGATGAGTCTGGCCGTGAAGATCCCGCTGCTCAATTCGGCCATTTATTCGGTGATCCGCAAGAAGTTGATGGATGCTTTCGGGGGCAATGTCGCGATCTTCATCGTGGGCGGTGCGCCGATGAACCAGGAGACCGAAGCGTTTTTGATGCAGATCAAGTTCCCGATCACCATCGGCTACGGCATGACCGAGTGCGCGCCTCTGATCAGCTTCGCGCCCGACAACGAGTTCAAGGCCGGGTCGTGCGGCACCTATCTGAAGAACCTGCTCGAAGTGCGGATCGACTCGTCCGACCCGGAACACGAGGCGGGCGAAATCCTCGTCCGCGGCGAACACGTCATGACCGGCTACTACAAGAACGACAAGGATACGCGCAAGGTGCTCGACGCCCGGGGGTGGCTCCACACCGGCGACATGGGCACCATGGATGCCGACGGCACGATCTACATCCGCGGTCGTTCGAAGACCATGATCCTCTCGGGCAACGGACAGAACATCTATCCCGAGGAGATCGAGGACAAGCTCAACAACATGTACATGGTGCTCGAATCTCTCGTGCTCGATACCGGGGGCGGGCGCCTCAAGGCGCTGGTCGTGCCCGATTTCGAGCAGGCCGAGAACGAGGGCCTCGATAAGGAGGAGCTGCCCCGCATCATGCAGAACAACCTGGAGGAGCTGAACGCCCAGCTGGCCGCCTACGAGCGTGTCGCCGAAATCGTGCTTCACCCCACCGAGTTCGAGAAAACCCCCAAGCGCAGCATCAAGCGTTACCTCTACAATCCGGAGCTGCTCAACAAGTAGGAGATGAAAATCACCCGCAAACAAACCATCGGCGAGAATCTGCTCTACGTCATGGTGTGGTCGGCCATCATCCTGGTGCCGGTGCTCAACTCGCAGATGATGGCCGAGCTGCACATCGACTTCAAGAACGTGCTTTTCGCATGGCAGCAGATCGCCCCTTACCTTGTGATTTTCATCGTTCACAACACCGTGTTGGCGCCCCGCTACATGCTGCGGCACAAGTACTGGAAGTATCTGGCGAGCAACGTTCTGCTCATCGCGGCGGTCTTCGTTCCGGTCTACTGCTTCACCGACCTGCCCGACACTGTGCTGCCGGTCGATGCCGACGGCGTGCGCCGCGTGTCGTTCACCAATCTGGAGATCTACTGGAACGTGGTGCTGGCCATCTTCATGAACGGCGCCAACTCGGGCATCAAGCTCATGTACCAGTCGATCCGCGACGAGCAGCAGATGGAGGAACTCAAGCAGCAGAACCTGCAGGCCGAAATGGATTATCTGAAGTATCAGATCAACCCGCATTTCTTCATGAATACGCTCAACAACATCCATGCGTTGATCGACATCGACACGGAGTATGCCAAGAGCGCCGTGATCGAGCTTTCGAAGATGATGCGCTATGTCCTCTACGACTCGGGCCGCGAGCGTATTTCGCTCGACCGCGACATTCAGTTCCTGCAGAACTACATCGGGTTGATGCGCATCCGCTATACCGATGCTATCGACATCCGGGTCGACTATCCGAGGGATTTGCCCGAGCAGGTCTCCATTCCGCCGCTGCTGTTGATCGTCTTCGTCGAGAATGCGTTCAAGCACGGCGTCAGCTACAACCGCCGCTCGTTCATCCACCTGACGATCGACTATGCCGACGACAAGGTGACCGGCACGATCGTCAACAGCCGTCATCCCGCCTCCGGCAAGCCGCACAAGGCCGGCATCGGACTGGAGAACGTGCGCAAACGCCTCGGGTTGATCTACGGCCCGCGCGGCTATACGCTCGACATCCGCGAGGAAGCCGACACCTATACCGTCCAACTCGTAATCCCTACGCTCCATGCTTAAGTGTATCGCCATCGACGACGAGCCGCTGGCCCTGCGGCAGGTAACCTCCTACATCGCTAAGATTCCCTATCTGCAATTGGTGGCGTCGTGCAGCAACGCGCTGGAGGCGCAGTCGCTGCTGGCCGCGCAGTCGGTCGATCTGATCTTCGTCGACATCAACATGCCCGACTTGAACGGGGTCGATTTCGTCCGCACGCTCACCGAGCGGCCCATGGTGATCTTCACCACGGCCTATTCGGAGTATGCCGTTGAGGGATTCAAGCTGGATGCCGTCGATTATCTGTTGAAACCCTTCGGATTCGCCGATTTCAGCCGCTCGGTCGCCAAGGCCAATTCGCTCTACGAGCTGCGCAATAACCAGCGGAATGCCGCCGCTGCGGAGCCGGCTTCCGAGGCCGAACCGAAGGACAGGGAGTACATCTCGGTGAAGGCCGATCACAAGGTGTCGCTGGTGCGCATCGCCGAAATCGTCTATCTGGAGAGCGAGGGCGAGTATGTGCGTCTGCATCTGGCCGACGGCAGCGCCATCACCACGCTGTTCCGGCTTAAGAACATGGAGGCGGCCCTGCCCTCGGAGCAGTTCATGCGCGTGCATCGCTCCTGTCTCTTATACACATAGCCGAGCCCACGAGAGAAGAG
>CAMWJM010000239.1 GCA_947174575.1 uncultured Alistipes sp.
CGATGTCGCCCTCCTTGAGGGACAAACCGTTGACATTCTGGTAGAACGAGCGGCGCGTATTCTTGAAGCGGACTTCGAAGATGTCGGTCGGCACGTTGTCGGGGTATTCGGCCAGCCAGTCGGTTTCGTGGAGCTTGCAGCAACCCCCGCAGGGGCGTGCCTCGACCTCGGCGCCCTCGTTG
The DNA here is from genome assembly GCA_947174575.1 of uncultured Alistipes sp. GTDB lineage: Bacteria > Bacteroidota > Bacteroidia > Bacteroidales > Rikenellaceae > Alistipes. The sequence continues at coordinate 183 of CAMWJM010000239.1, forward strand.
CAGAACGAGCAGCCGCGGCCTATCTCGGGGTGGAACTTGCAGGTATGCGGTTTTTCGGAATCCATGCGACTATATTTTGTGTAAAGATAAGCAAACTAATTCACAATTCATAATTCGCGAGTCACAATCGGCGCGCAACGGCGTCGCCCCGGATGCGGAAACCTGCGCTCTGCAGCCTTTTCCGCGAGAACGGCTATGAATTCGGCATGTTCGATTTCCGAACGTCGCGCCGGATGCGGCGGATCAGCAGCACGGCGGCCGACGAGAGACCGAACGTGAAGCCCAGAAAGAGGCCCGACGGCCCCATGCCGAGCGTGAAGCCGAACAGATAGCCCACCGGCAGGTTGAGCAGCCAGTAGGAGATGAAGGCGATGGGCATGATGATCTTGACGTCCTGCAGCCCGCGCAGGATACCCACCGAGACGTTCTGCAGTCCGTCGGAGAGCTGGTAGAGCGCCGCGAAGACCAGCAGCCGGGAGGTGATGGCGATCACCTCGTCGTTGGTGGTGAAGAGCGTGGGAATCCAGTGCCGCAATACGATGAAGACCAGTGCGGCGAAAGCGTTCCACGCCAAGACCAGATGATACGACGCCTTGGCCGCCAGTGTCAGCTGGGGCATGTCGCGCAGGCCGTAGCAGTGGGATATGCGGATCGTGGTGGCGGCGCCGATCGAAAGCACGATCATGAAAGCGCAGTTGCCCAGCGTGATGGCGATCTGGTTGGCGCTGATGGCCTGGGTGCCGAACCAGCCCATCATGACGCTGGTGCCCACGAACGCCGAGGATTCGAGGAACATCTGCAGCGAGATGGGCAGCCCCATGCGCAGTAGCTGCCGTACGGTCGCCCACGAGTAGTTGCGCGGCGAGAACCCCTCCAAATAGATGCGGTATTTGCGGCGGCTGCAGAAGTAGCCGATCATCAGCGCCGGGGCGATCGTGCGGGCGAGCAGCGTGCCCAGACCGGCACCCTCGGCACCCATTTCGGGCAGGCCGCAGCGTCCGTAGATGAAGAGCCAATTGAAGCCGATGTTGGCCAGGTTGGCGATGATCGTGACGACCATTTCTACCCGCGTATTGCCCACGCCCTCGAGGAATTGCTTGAAGGCGAAGAAAAGCATCATGAGCGGCATGCTGTAGATGAGCATGCGGTAGTAGGGCAGGGCCATGTCGACCACTTCGACGGGCTGTCCGAGGCGATACAACAAAGGCGCGGCGGCATACTGCACCACGGCGATGCCCAAGCCCAGAAGGGTGTAGAACAGAATGCCGTTCTGCAGCAGGGCGGCCGAGCGTTTGCGTTCGCCCTGCACGAACAGCTCGCCCACCAGCGGCGTCATGCCCAGCGCCACGCCGATCGCCGTGATGCAGAGGATGAAGAAGACCGAGCCTCCGAACGACACGGCGGCCAGCGGCACCGGATCGCTGCCGCCGTAGCGGCCCACCATCACGTTGTCGGCCAACTGGGTGAGGATCTGCCCCAACTGCGTGAGCACGACGGGCAGCGCCAGCTTGAGGTTGGCCCTATACTGATCCTTGTATTTTGCGAAACGGTACGACATACGGGGTGCAAAGGTAACGCATTATTCCCGAATTACACAAAAATTGTCCGGAAGCGACAGCTTTCCGGACAAATCAGAAGAACCGAAATATTCAATAAACTATCCGCGGGCAATAAACCTCTACTGCTGCAGCCTATGGGGTATGTTTGCAGGCCTTCGCCGGGGAGACCTGCGGTCCGCACGGCTGGAGCTGTGTTCAGCAGGAAGAAACTGCAAACTCCTTGTCGTCGTTGCCGCTGAAAGAATTCCCCATCGGCTGCTCCTTATTGTCGTTGCCGCCGAAGTTCGAAATGTTACTTCTTTCTTAACATTTTCTTCACTTCGGCCGCTACGGTTACACCATTGTAGCCGAACTTCTCGTCGAGCACCTTGTAGGGGGCCGAGAAACCGAAGTGGTCGAGGCCGTGGATCATGCCGTTCTCGCCGACCAGACCCAGCAGATTGACGGGCAGGCCGGAGGTGAGGCCGTAGCGCACGATGCCTGCGGGCAGCACGCTCTCCTGGTAGGACTTGGGCTGGTCGCGGAACAGACCTTCGCTCGGCACGTTGACCACGCGCACGGCGATGCCCTCCTGGGCCAGCAGCTCGGCGCCCTCGACCAGGGTGGCGACCTCCGAACCCGAGGCTACCAGCACGGCGGCGGGCTTGGCGGCGTCCATCACCACATAACCGCCTTTGGAGACCTGCTCGGCTTCTTCGCGGCGGGCACGGCCCAGCGTGGGCAGGTTCTTGATGTTCTGACGCGAGAGGATCAGCGCCACGGGACGATGCTCCTCGACGGCCGTTTTCCAGGCCATGAGGGTCTCCTCGCCGTCGGCAGGACGCAGCACGACCATCGAACGCTCGCCGTGGTGGTTCCTGAGATGCTCCATGAGACGGATCTGCGCCTCGTGCTCGACGGGCTGGTGCGTAGGACCGTCCTCGCCGACGCGGAACGAATCGTGGGTCCAGATATAGATGACGTGCAGGCGCATGAGGGCCGAGAGCCGCACG
>CAMWJM010000240.1 GCA_947174575.1 uncultured Alistipes sp.
TTAATGATACGGCGCCCACCGAGCTCAACACTCGACTAGTCGGCGGCAGCGTCAGACGTGTATAAGCGACAGTCCACTCCCCCTTTGCTGCGGCACGCACTGTTTGCGGGCCTCTGGGGAGACTGCAATGCAAAAATTCGAAGACGACGGGATGAGCGGGTTATTTCGCTTTCTTGCGGACGCTCCACCCGAAATGTCCCAGCGCCCGGCCCAGCGCATAATATTCGCCGTGCGAATAGACGATCGGGCAAGCACGCTCCAGGCAGAAGCGGCCCGTCTGCGGATCGACATAGGCGCTGTCGACCTGCACCCCGACCACCTCGGCGACGAACATGTCGTGCGACCCTAAAGGCAGCACCTGCCGCACGCGGCATTCGATGTTCACGGGCGACTCCTCTACGATGGGCGCCGCCACCTGCTGCGCCGCGCCGGGCGTGAGGCCCATTTCGCGGAACTTGTCGTAGTCGCGCCCCGAGCGCACGCCGCACCAGTCGACGGCCCGGGCCAGCCGCTCGGTCGTGAGGTTGATGACGAATTCGCCCGTGCGGCGGATGATGTCGTACGAATGACGCTCGGGCCGCACCGAGATCGAGCACATCGGGGGATCGGAGCACACCGTACCCGTCCAGGCCACGGTCAGCAGGTTGTATTCGTCGGGCGTAGCGCCGCAACTCACCAGCACGGCCGGCAGCGGGTAAAGCACCGTGCCGGGTTTCCAACTCTCTTTCATAAAAACATGCTTTATTTTCAGGCCGACAGCCATTCGATGTCCCGCAACTCCGCGCTCTCGCCGAGGGGCCGGCCGCCGTACTGCCGATTCGGAGCGAAATCCGAAAGCCTGAACAAAGATAGCGATTTTTCGTTATATTTGCCTTGTGCTTGCCGATTTCATCCGCTATTTAGAAGCCGAACGCCGCTTCTCGCCGCTCACCGTGCGCAACTACCGCCACGATGTGGAGGAGTTCCTCGCCTGGTCGGGCACCGACGACGCGCATTTCGATCCGCACCGGGTCACCACGGGCGACATCCGCGAATGGATCGTCTTCCGCACCGAAGAGGGCCGCATCGGCGCCGCGTCGATGAACCGCGAACTCTCGTCGCTGCGGGCGCTCTTCCGCTGGCTCCACCGCACGGGCGTCATCGAGAAAGACATCCTGCGGCCCCTCGCCTCGCTCAAGACTTCGCGCCGGCTGCCGGCTTTCGTGCCCGAGAGCCGCATGTCGACCCTCGTCGACGACTGCACGTTCGACACCGACCGCTTCGTCACCGAGCGCAATTCGCTGATCGTCCTGCTTTTCTACTCCTGCGGACTGCGGCTCGCCGAACTCATCGGCGCCGACCGCACCGACCTCTCGGCCGACTGCACGTCGCTGCGCGTACGCGGCAAGGGCGACAAGGAGCGCATCGTGCCCATCCTCGACGAAGTGCGCGACAAGATCCGGCACTATCTGGAGGTGGTCGAGCGGCAAAAAATTTGCAACGATCGGGAAAAAGCGCTGTTCTTATCCTGCCGAGGCACTCGCATCGCCCGCAGCACGGTCTACCGCATCGTGCAGGAGGAGCTGGCGCAGGCCGGCGTCCAGGGCAAGAAAAGCCCCCACGTGCTGCGGCACACGTTCGCCACGCATCTGATGAACGGCGGGGCCGACATGCGCGAGATCCAGGAGTTGCTGGGCCACGCCTCGCTGCAAGCCACGCAGGTCTACACCCACAACAGCATCGCCCGCCTCAAGGAGGTCTACGCCAAAGCCCACCCTCGGGAAAAGCAGAACGGCAAATAGCCGGTTTCGATAAGCCGAGGGCTGAGCCGAGTTCCATTCGCGCTATGCCGAGACAGTGAATACGGTGCATGTATAAATTTTAATTTTCGAGGTTATGAACGTACAGATTCAATCCGTGAAGTTCGACGCCGACAAGCGGCTGGTCGAATTCGTGAACGCCAAGATGGCCAAGTTGGAGCGTTTCGCCGAGCGCTCGACCGGCGCCGAGGTGATTCTCAAGCTCGATAAGGATCACGAAAAAGGCAACAAGATCGCCACCATCACGCTCCGCATGCCGGGCGAGGAGCTGGTGGCCGACCGTCAGGCCAAGAGCTTCGAGGAGGCGGTCGACGAAGCGATCGACGCACTCAAACGCCAGTTGGACAAATTCAAGGCGAAAGTCGAGAAATAAGCCCCCGCCCGCCCTTCAGACGGCGCTCCGGAAACCCCGGGACGCCGTTCGACATCACACACAACCGACGAAAATACAACGAGTTATTCCCTTTCCTGCGTTTTTATTTTTCCCGATCTTTCCGATTTTCAGCGAAATCTTCGTATATTTGGCAACGGACTTTCCCGCCCCGATGCCCCGGGCAGCACTCCGCCCGAGGGATGTCGGCGCAACGGCTCTTGCGGCCGCAGACCTTTCAAATGCATTCATTATGAATCGACTGACGTTTTGTGTCTTGTTCGCCGCCGCTCTGGTGATGAGCGGTTGCCATTCGTCGAAAGTGAAGATTTCGGGCCGCTTCGTCGGCAGCGAGGCGACGACCGTCTATCTGGAGCAGACGACCCCGCTCGCGACTTCGATCATCGACTCGGCCCTGCTCGACAAGGAGGGCGGCTACGGCTTCCTGCTCAAGGAGACGCCCCCCACCCCCACGCTCTACAACCTGCTCTACAACTGGCGCGTATAACCAACTACGAGCCCACGAGACAAGAGCCAAGCACGAAAGCCGACGTCTGCGTGGA
>CAMWJM010000241.1 GCA_947174575.1 uncultured Alistipes sp.
ATATGGAAAAAGTCAAAGTCTTGATCGTCGGCAGCGGTCCCGCGGGCTACACTGCCGCGATCTACACCTCGCGCGCCAACTTGCAGCCGGTGCTCTACGAAGGAATCGAGCCGGGCGGCCAGCTGACCACCACCACCGAAGTGGAGAACTTCCCGGGCTATCCCGAAGGGGTCGACGGCAACCGGCTGATGGCCGACCTGCGCAAGCAGGCCGAGCGCTTCGGCGCCGACATCCGCACGGGCACGATCACGAAAATCGACCTCTCGTCGCGCCCGTTCCACGCCGTAGTGGACGGGACGCAGGAGATCGAAGCCGAGAGCCTCATCGTCGCCACGGGAGCCACGGCCAAGTATCTGGGGCTGCCCTCCGAAACGAAGTTCCGCGGCCAGGGCGTGAGCGCCTGCGCCACGTGCGACGGCTTCTTCTACCGCAAGAAAGACGTGGCGGTGGTGGGCGGCGGCGACACGGCCTGCGAGGAGGCGACCTATCTGGCGTCGCTCTGCCGCAAGGTCTACATGATCGTGCGCAAGCCCTATCTGCGCGCCTCGAAAGCGATGCAGGAGCGCGTGTTCCGCACCCCGAACATCGAAGTGCTCTTCGAACACAACACGGCCGAAATCCTGGGCGACGACACGGGCGTGACGGGCGCCTTGCTGCGCAAGAACGACGGCTCCGAGACGAAGATCGACATCGCGGGCTTTTTCCTGGCGATCGGCCATCACCCCAACACGGAGCTGTTCGCCGGGCAGCTGGCGCTCGACGACGAGGGCTACATCCGGGTGGAGGGCGGCAGCTCGAAAACCTCGGTCGAGGGCGTCTTCGCCGCGGGCGACGTGAAAGACCCCCACTATCGCCAAGCCATCACGGCGGCCGGTTCGGGCTGTGTGGCGGCGCTCGACTGCGAACGATTCCTGTTGAGATGATGCGACGATCCCGACGGCTGCAGCGAAGCGCCGTGCGCTGAAATTCGCAATGAGTTTTTCGGTCACCATATTGGGTTCGTCATCGGCCAAGCCCACCGCGGCGCGCCACCCGTCGGCACAGGTGGTGAACATCCACGAGCAGCACTATCTGGTCGATGCGGGCGAGGGGGTGCAGCAGCAGATGATCCGCATGGGCATCAATCCGCTCAAGCTGCGGGCCGTCTTCATCTCGCACCTGCACGGCGACCATGTGTTCGGGCTTTTCCCGCTGCTCTCCACGCTGGGGCTTTACGGCCGCCGCACGCCGTTGCCGGTCTATGCTCCGGCACCGTTCGGGGAACTGCTGGAAGGTCACCTGCGCTATTTCGACAGCGACCTGCCCTACTCCGTGGAGTGGCACGAGCTGCGGACGACGGAACACGTCCTGCTGCTGGAGAACCGCACGCTCGAAGTGTGGAGCATCCCATTGAGACACCGGATACCTACGGCGGGCTTTTTGTTCAGAGAAAAGCGTCCGCCGCTCAACGTCGACAAATTCAAGATCGTAAAGTACGGGCTGTCCATAGCTCAAATTGCGGCGGCGAAGCGCGGCGAGGCGGTGACGCTCGACACGGGCGAGGTGCTGCCCAACGAGGAGTTGACCTACGAACCCTATCGTCCGCGCTCGTATGCCTACCTTTCGGACACGGCCCGATCGGCCAAGGCGGCCCGGCTGGCGGCGGGCGTCGACCTGATGTACCACGAGGCGACCTACGCCGCGGCCGAAAGCAAGACGGCGAAGCTGCGGGGCCACTCGACGAGCGAAGATGCGGCGAAAGCGGCCGTCGCAGCGGGTGCCCGACGATTGGTCATCGGGCACTACTCGTCGCGCTACAAGGACGAACAGCTGCTGGTCGAGGAGGCCCGGATGCTCTTCCCGGAAACCTACGCGGCCACGGAGGGCAGCACATTCACCATAGAAAAACGGAGATGACGAAAGCCGAAATCCAACTGGTTCGCGCCCTAGCCGACAAACGGGGCCGCACGCAGCACGGACTGTTCGTGGCCGAGGGCGAAAAACTCATCGGCGAGCTGCGGACGTCGCAGCTGCGCGTGCACAAGATATTCGCTTTGGAGGGGGTGTTCGAGGGGGCCGACGTGGAGACCGTGGCGCCCCGCGACATGGAGCGGCTGTCGCTGCTCAAGACCCCCGGCAACTCGCTGGCTCTGGTGGAGATACCCCGATACGCGCTCGACCCGGCGACGCTCGGCGGGGCGCTGACGCTGGCGCTCGACGACGTGCAGAACCCCGGCAACTTGGGCACGATCGTCCGGCTGGCCGACTGGTTCGGCATCGGCGACATCGTATGCTCCGAGGGTACGGCCGACTGCTTCAATCCCAAGGTGGTGCAGGCGACCATGGGGGCGATTCTGCGGGTGCGGGTACACTACACCGACCTGAAGCGCTTTCTCTGCGAGGCCGTCGCCCGGGGGATACCCGTCTACGGCACGTTTCTGGAGGGCGAGAACCTCTACGATGCGCCGCTCACGCCGGACGGGATCGTGGTGATGGGCAACGAGGGGCGCGGCGTAAGACCCGAAACGGCCGCCGCCGTGACACGCAAACTCTTCATTCCGCCCTACCCCGCCGACCGCCGCGGCTCGGAGTCGCTCAACGTAGCCATGGCCACGGGGATCGTCTGCGCGGAGTTAAGAAGACGCAAATAGCACCCCGATGGAGTTCGACCGGACGGAATCCCCCTGCCGGGCGTCGGCCCCTTTCGCGCACTCCG
>CAMWJM010000242.1 GCA_947174575.1 uncultured Alistipes sp.
GTGGCTTACCTGCTCGCGTGGGCCATCATGAAGACGCTGGTTCCCAAGTACAAACCTATCGTTCTGAAGTAATTTTTCAAGTTTTGAACTATGATCAAAGAGCTCAATAAGTCGACCGTCTCCAAAACGGAGCGGCCCGTCAAAATCCTCCAGTTCGGCGAGGGCAACTTCCTGCGTGCGTTCGTCGACTGGCAGATCGACATCGCCAACGAAAAGGGCGTCATGAACGCCGGCGTGGCTATCTGCCAGCCGATCCTCGATCCCGAGCACAAGGTGCTGGGCATGATCGACATGCTCCATAAGCAGGACAACCTTTACCACGTTTATTTAGAGGGTATCGAGAACAAGCAGCCCAAGAAGGACGTGCGCCTCGTTAAGAGCGTCATGGATTCGTTCAATCCCTATGTCGACTACGCCAAGTACGAGCAGTATTTCCTTTCGCCCGAGCTGAAGATCACCATCTCCAACACCACCGAGGCCGGTATCCGCTACGAGGAGGGCGACGATCTCGAGGCTTGTCCGCCCAAGTCGTATCCCGCCAAGATGACGGCGCTCCTCTACAAGCGTTTCAAGCACTTCAACGGCGACCCCTCGAAGGGCCTCTGCATCATCTGCTGCGAGTTGATCGAGAACAACGGCTCCACGCTCCACGAGTACGTCATCAAGCATGCCGAGTACCACAAGCTCGGGCAGGATTTCATCGACTGGGTCGAGCAGAACTGCCACTTCTGCGATACGCTCGTCGACCGCATCGTCCCGGGCTTCCCGCGCGATACGATCAATGAGATTAAGGAGGAGATCGGCTACGACGACAACCTCGTCGTCAAAGCCGAGTTGTACCACCTGTGGGCGATCGGCGGCCCGGGCTATAAGGAGGTGATGAAGGAGCTGCCGCTCGACAAGGCCGGCCTGCACGTCGTCTTCATGCCCTCGATCAAGCAGTTCCGCGACAAGAAGGTGCGCATCCTCAACGGCTCGCACACCGGCATGGTGCCCATCGCGCTGCAAATGGGCTGCGAGACGGTCATGGATGCGTTCAACACGCCCGCGATCGAGAAGTTCATCAACGACATGGTGGCCCAGGAGGTCATCCCCATGATCGAGGAGGATCAGGCCGAGCTGAAGCAGTTCGCCGCCGGTATCCTGGAGCGCTTCTACAACCCCTACATCAAGCACATGCTGAAGTCCATTTCGCTCAACTCGCTGTCGAAATGGGAGGCCCGCAACTATCCCACGGTCAAGGACAACTGGTTCAAGGCCCACCGCATTGCCGAGCACGAGTGCTTCACGTTCGCCGCTTTGATGTCGCTCTACGGCCCCGAAAGCGGCTTTCAGCCCGACGACACTGCCGAGTTCGTGGAGTATATCCGGGGGAATTGGAACACGGCCGATCTGGAGGGCACCGTTGCGAAGATCGTGCGCGAGAGCGGCATCTTCACCGTCGACTTCTCAGAGGTTCCGGGCTTCATCCCCGCTGTGGCGGCTTACTTGGCCGACATCCGCGCGTTGGGTATGGCCGGGGCGCTGGACAAGTTTCTCAAGAAGTAATCCGATCGTTCATTCGGGGCAGGAGTGCGGCGTTGCGAGCGGCGCACTCCCGCCCCTTTTTCGAAGAGTAGAGCTATGAAACGGTTTCTGAAAATCAATGCCGCGGATAACGTGGCCGTGGCCCTTGCCGACGACCTGCGGACCGGCGAAACGCTCGATGTCGAGGGGGCGAAAGTCACCTTGCGCGAGGACGTCGCCCGGGGCCACAAGTTCGCGCTGCGCGACATCGCCCGGGACGAGAACGTCGTCAAATACGGTTATCCTATCGGTCACGCCACCGAGCCGATCGCGGCCGGTGCGTGGATCCACTCCCACAACCTCAAGACCAACCTTCACGACGACTTAAAGTATACTTACGACCATAAGGTCTACGACGTCGACTGCCCCAAGCGCGACGCTAAAGTCATGGGGTACTTGCGTAAGAACGGCACGATGGGCATCCGCAACGAGTTGTGGATCGTCCCCTCGGTGGGCTGCGTCAACGGGCAGGCGCAGGCTATCGCCGCGCGCGTTCGGGCCGAGTGCGACTGCTCGCACCTCGACGATGTGCGCGTTTATACCCATAATTACGGCTGCTCGCAGCTCGGCGACGACCATGCCAACACTCAGCGCGCGCTGGCCGCTTTGGTCAAGCATCCCAATGCCGGTGCCGTTCTGGTGCTGGGCCTCGGGTGCGAGAACAATCAGGTCTCGGCCCTCAAGGAGGTCATAGGCGAGTGGGACGACGAGCGCGTCAAGTTCCTCATCGCACAGGAGGTCGAGGACGAAGTCGCCGTCGGATTCGAAATTTGCCGCGATCTGGTCGAGAAAACCCGTGCCGACAAGCGCCAGCCCCTGCCGCTGTCCTATTTGCGCGTGGGTCTCAAGTGCGGCGGTTCCGACGGTTTCTCGGGCATCACGGCCAACCCGCTGGTGGGCCTCTTCTCCGACTGGCTCATCGCCCAGGGCGGCACTACCGTCCTCACGGAGGTTCCCGAGATGTTCGGCGCCGAAACCATCCTCATGGATCGCGCCGAGAACAAGGCGATTTTCGACCGGACCGTCTGCCTGATCAACGACTTCAAAGGCTATTTCCGCAAGTTCGACCAGCCCATCTACGAGAATCCCTCGCCCGGCAACAAGAAGGGCGGCATC
>CAMWJM010000243.1 GCA_947174575.1 uncultured Alistipes sp.
CTACCACCACCATGGCTATGTCGACTTCGACTGCCGCGAGCGGTTCTTCGACGCCGGGGTCAACACCGACGCCATAGCTTATCTGACGCTGGCCAACACGCTGGTGCACGAGTTCCGTCCCGCGGCCGTGACGATCGCCGAGGACGTGAGCGGCATGCCGGGCATGTGCATTCCGGAGGCGGACGGCGGAATAGGCTTCGACTACCGTTTAGGCATGGCGATTCCCGATTTCTGGATCAAATACCTCAAGGAGGTGCCCGACGAGGAGTGGAACCTCTGGGAGATGTGGTCGGTGATGACCGACCGCCTGCCCGAGGTGAAGACCGTGGCCTATGCCGAGTCGCACGACCAGGCTTTGGTGGGCGACAAGACCATCGCTTTCCGCCTTATGGACAAGGAGATGTATTTCCACATGGATCGGGCGTCGGAGAATCTGGTGATCGACCGCGGCATGGCCTTGCACAAGATGATCCGCCTGATGACCGTCTCCACGGGCGGGCAGGCCTACCTCAACTTCATGGGCAACGAATTCGGTCACCCCGAGTGGATCGATTTCCCGCGCGAGGGCAACGGTTGGAGCTATGCCCATGCCCGGCGCCAGTGGTCGCTGGCCGACAACGGATTCCTGCGCTACACGTGGCTCGGGGAGTTCGACCGCGCCATGATCGGGCTGGTCAAGGAGTACGGGGTGCTGTCGGACGGCTATGCGTGGAATCTGCTGATGGACGAGCAGAACAAAACCATGGTCTTCTCGCACGGGCGCCTGCTCTTCGTCTTCAACTGGCACCCCACGGCCTCGATCCCCGACTACGAATTGCCCGTGCAGGGGCCGGGCAAGTATGTGCCCCTGCTCTCCACCGACGAGACGCGTTTCGGCGGTCAGGAGCGCCAGGCGATGGACGGCGAGCACTTCTCGTTCGACCTCCTCGGCCCCGACGGTACGCGCTATCCCCGCATCCGCATCTACAACACCGCCCGCACCGCGACGGTATACTTAAGAAAAGAGTAACGAACGAGAACAGAGTTTGCCCGTAGCAAACTCTGTCAAGCGGGAGCCAATATCCGGCAGGAAATTGAGTGTGAAAGGCCCTTTCGTAAATACGTCGAGTCGTATTTTATGGTCGCCAAATCGCGGTATTTTGCCGTTGTAGGAGCGTATAAATCGGGGCGCTTTTCTCTATAATTCTTCCAACCGCGCTTCGGGGGCGACGTCGAGCGTCGAGAAGTCGCCGTGGGCATAGCGGTAGCGGCCGGCCATGGCGATCATCGCCGCGTTGTCGGTCGTGAACTTGAATTCGGGCAGGAACGTGCGCCAGCCGCGCTTCGCCCCTTCGGCCACGATGCCGTCGCGCAGGCCCGAGTTGGCCGATACGCCGCCGGCTATGGCGATGTCGCGGATGCCCGTCTGCTTCGAGGCCCGCACCAGCTTATCCAGAAGAATCGAGACGATCGTATGCTGCAGTGAGGCGCAGAGATCGGCCTTGTGCCGTTCGATGAAGTCGGGGTCTTCCGCCACGCGGTCGCGCAGCGTATAGAGAAACGAGGTTTTCAGTCCCGAGAACGAATAGTCGTAGCCCTCGACCCGCGGCCGCGCGAAGCGGAACGCCTCGGGATCGCCCTCCTTGGCCAGACGGTCGATCACCGGGCCGCCCGGGTAGGGGAGTCCCATTACTTTGGCACACTTATCGAAGGCTTCGCCTGCAGCGTCGTCGATCGTCGTGCCGATGATCCGCATCTCCAGGGGCGAATCCACGCGTACGATCTGCGTGTGCCCGCCGCTGACCAAAAGACACAGGAACGGGAAGTCGGGGTGGGGCAGCTCGCGGTCGGGCAGGTCGATGAAGTGCGAGAGGATGTGGCCCTGCAGGTGGTTGACCTCCACGAGCGGGATGTTGCGGGCGATCGACAGCCCTTTGGCGAACGACACGCCCACCAGCAGCGAACCCACCAGTCCGGGGCCGCGCGTGAACGCTATGGCGTCGATCTCCGACAGTGCTACGCCCGCCTCCTTGAGCGCTGTGTCGACCACCGGCACGATGTTCTGCTGGTGGGCGCGCGAGGCCAGCTCGGGGATTACGCCGCCGTATTTCACATGCACGGCCTGCGAGGCGATGACGTTCGAGAGCAGACGGTTGTCGCGCAACACGGCGGCCGACGTGTCGTCGCACGAGGATTCGATGCCGAGTATGGTAATATCCACGGTTTACGTTTATTATTAACCGAAAAAAATCGTTATCTTTGCAAGTTATAACGACTATTCGTGCACAAAGGTATAAAAATATTGGGAAAGGTGTTCTCGGCGATCGTTTTGTTGGCGGTCGCTCTGCCTGTCGGCGTTTCGCTGCTGCTCGATATTCCCGGCGTGCAAAATTTCGCGGTGCAGCAGGCCGTGCGGGCGATCTCCGGCCGCCTGGAGACTACGATCGCCATTCGGCGGGTCAACGTGGGATTGCTCGGCAAGGTGCGGATCGACGGATTCTATGTCGAGGACTACCAGCGCGATACGTTGCTCTATGTCGATCGGCTCGACGCCTATGTCACGGGCCTCGGTCTGTTCGGCGGCGGGGTGGCGTTGAGCCGCGGCGAGATCGCGGGGGCCAAGCTCTTTCTGCGCGAGACGCCCGAGGGCGAGATGAACATCAAGCAGATCGTCAACCGCATCGCCGATCCCGACC
>CAMWJM010000244.1 GCA_947174575.1 uncultured Alistipes sp.
TACCCACGCCAGGAACTGCAGCTTGATCTCCTCGGAAGCGAACTCGTGCAAGGTCTCGGCGCAGTCCTGCAGACCCCAGATATTCTCGAAGCCGGCATCGGCGCGGGCCACCATTTCGTTGGCCATGACGAAGCACACCAGCGGGAAGTTCAGACCGTCGTATTTGCGGGGCAGCGTCAGACCGCTCAAACCGGCATCGACGATGGCTTTCATGTTCTGAACCGTCCCGGAGGCGTACTCTACGTGGTCGTTCACCACGCGCGGGCCTTCGTGGTCGACGCCCTCGGCATTGGGGGCGATGACCTCGCCGCACACCTCGCCGGCGATCTCCAGCACGCGACGGTAGGAGTCCATCGCGTCTTCGAAATTCTGCGGCGCATAGTCGTAGAGGTCTTTCTCGGCGAAACCGCGCTCTTTCAGCTCCACGATTTTGCGCATCGCGGGATGCTGCAGGTGGAACTGCAAATCCTTGTTATCTGAAAAGAAATTAGCCATTACTTCGAATTTTGTTTGTAGTACTTGATCATTTTGGGGATAATGTCGTTCACGTCGCCCGTGATGGCGTAGTCGGCGATCTTGTTGATCGGGGCTTCGGGGTCGGTGTTGATCGAGATCACCATCGACGACTGATCCATACCTGCCGTGTGCTGGATCTGACCCGAGATGCCGCAGGCGATGTAGAGCTTCGGACGCACCGTCACGCCTGTCTGACCCACCTGGCGGGCATGTTCGGTGAATCCTGCGTCCACTGCGGCACGGCTGGCGCCCACTTCGCCGCCCAGCACGTCGGCCAGTTCATGCACGAGCTTGAAGTTCTCCTTCGATCCCATGCCGTAGCCGCCGGCCACGATGATGCCTGCACCCTTGATGTCGATCTTGCGCTCCTCGATGTGACGCTCCACGATCCGCACGGCCAGGTCGGTGTCCTTGACGAACTTCCGCCAGTCGATCGCCTTCGCTTCGCCTTTGCCGGGCTGTGCAGCGTACTCCTTGCGCATCACGCCCTCGCGTACGGTCGCCATCTGGGGCCGATGATCGGGATTGACGATCGTGGCGATGATGTTGCCGCCGAAAGCGGGGCGGATCTGATAGAGGAGGTCGGTGTATTCCTTGCCCGTCTTGGGGTCTTTGTGGTCGCCGATCACCAGCTGCGTGCAGTCGGCCGTCAGACCGCTGTGCAGGGCCGACGATACGCGCGGCGCGAAGTCGCGGCCGATGCACGTCGCGCCGAACAGCACGATCTGGGGTTTCTCCTGCTCGATCAAGCCGCACAGAACCGACGTGTGGGGCAGCGTGCGGAACGGAGCGAACGTCTTGTCGTCGGCCACCCAAACGGTGTCGGCGCCGTACTTGGCCAGCTCCTTTTCGATGCCGGCGAGGTTTTCGCCCAGCACCACGGCGTCCAGACCGACGCCCAACGTCGAGGCCAGCTCGCGGCCCTTGGTCAGCAGTTCGAGACTCACATCGGCGACCTTGCCCTCCTCGATTTCGATATATACGAAAATGTTGTTCATGTGTTAAAACGATTTAACCGAGCGTATGGCTCGCGATAAGTTCGACCATCAGTGAATTGATATCCTCGTCGGCCGCCGTCAGACGCTTGGCCTCCTTGGCCTGGAAGACGACGTTTTCGATCTTCTTGACCTTGGTGGGCGAACCCGTCAGGCCCAGCTGCTCGGGATCGGGATCGACGTCGGCTGCGGCGAACTCCACGATTTGCAGATAGGGTTTCGCGGCGGCGCGGCGGGCAGCCTCCGATTCGGGTGCTGCGGCGATCTCCGACGTCGCGAGGGCGCACTTGAACTTCATCACGCGCTTGGCGTTGCGCGGGCGGCACTCGGGAGCCGACGCGTTGACCGTGACGACGGCCGGAATGGGGCATTCGACCACCTCGGTGCCGGAACTGAGGCGGCGTTTGATGACCAGCGACGCCTCCTTGATCTCCACGATCTCCTCGGCATAGGTCACCTGCGGCAGGTCGAGTTTCTCGGCCACCTGGGGGCCTACCTGCGCCGTGTCGCCGTCGATGGCCTGACGGCCGGCGATGATGACGTCGGGGCCGATCTTGCGCAGCGCGCAAGAGAGGGCATAGGAGGTAGCCAGCGTATCGGAGCCGGCGAATTCGCGGCCCGAGAGCAGATAGCCTCCGTCGGCGCCGCGGAACATGGCGTCGCGGATGATGTCGGCGGCACGCTGCGGCCCCATGGTGAGCACGTGCACCGTAGCCCCTTCGATGCGGTCTTTGAGCGAAAGAGCCGCTTCGAGGGCGTTGAGGTCTTCGGGGTTGAAGATGGCGGGCAGCGCCGCACGGTTGACCGTCCCTTCGGGCGTCATGGCGTCCTTGCCCACGTTGCGGGTGTCGGGCACCTGCTTGGCCAAGACGACGATTTTCAATGGTTTTTTCATAAGGTCTATTTAGAATTTAATAGTTCGCACAACAAAGGTATCGTGGAATTCAGGAGCCTTCTGCCTATTTTATTATGGTCTCGTCGCGGTCGGGGCCTACGGAGATGATGTTGACAGGCACGCCCGTCTCGCGTTCGATGAACTCCACGTAGCGCTTGAACGCCGCGGGGAACTCGTCGTAGCTCCGGCATCCGCGCAGGTCGCATTTCCACCCTTCGAAGTCGGCGTAGAGCGGTTCCACGTGGCCGTCGATGTCGTAGGGG
>CAMWJM010000245.1 GCA_947174575.1 uncultured Alistipes sp.
CGTTACGACATGGAGGATATTTATGTACTCGAATTCGCCGAAAACCGTCGATTCGATCCGAAAAAAGATTATCTTTACCCCATTCCGCTGAAAGAAATTTCGCTTTCGGGCGGCAAGGTCACTCAAAATCCGGGCTGGGAATAAACAGACCGCCTTTTTCGATTCACTTAAAAAACGTTGATTATGAAATTTCTGAAATATATCCTGCCGGCTTTCGTCTGCGCATTCGCAGCCACGGCCTGCGACGACGACTGGGGCAACGACAACTCCGCAATGGAGCACGTCTACTACTACGGCCCGGAAGTGTGGGGCTACGACGACATCAAGAAAGGCAACAACAACGTCGTCCACTACGAGGTCGCCCAGGGCGAAACCGTGGCTATCCCCATGCAGTTCTGGTGCGAGTTCGTGCGCAAGTACGACGTGGTGACCTACTACTATGTCGCTCCCAAGCCTGCGGGCGAGAAGTATTACCCCAATGCGACGGCGACCTCCGACGTGGCCTACGACGGCCCCGAATTGGTGTGCGGCACGGACTACGAAGTGGTCGACGCGCAGGGCAACGAACTGCATCCCAATGCTTCCGGCGCCTACGAGGTGCTGTGGCCCAACGCGAAGAAAGGGGTGCAGAACATCTACATCAAGGCCCTGAAGGGGACGAAAGGTTCGTTCAATGTGCAGACCTTCGATCCGGCGTCCGACGTGACGCTCACCAACCAGGACATCGAGACCACGATCCAGCACAAAACCTCCGACTACGAGGTGCGCATCTTTACACAGAACTACCGTGTCACGGTAACCATCGAGTAGTCGCTGCCGAACGGCGGGAATCATGCGTTCCCGCCGTTCGTTCAACCGAAAATCCATGAATCGAATCTTCACCGTTTTCCGTCGCATGGCCCTTTCGCTTCCGCTGCTGCTCGCCGCCACGGCGGTGCAGGCCCAGCGCGAGGTGCGGACGCTCAACGACGGCTGGGAATTCTGCCTCGGCGATGCTCCCGCATCGGCCGCTCCGACGTTCGACGCCGAGGAGTGGCGGCCCGTGCATCTGCCCCATACGTGGAACGTCGACGCCTATACGGTCAAAGAGTACTTCCGCGGGGTCGGGTGGTACCGCCGGACGCTGCGTCTGCCGCAGGAGTGGCAGGGGCGGCGGATCGTGCTTCGGGTCGATGCCGCTTCGAAAGCCGCGACGCTCTTCGTCAACGGACACGAGGTCGGCAGTCATGCCGGCGGTTATACGGCTTTTGCGTTCGACATCACTCCGTACCTCGATTTCGGCGCCGACAATGCGTTGCTCTTCCGTGTCGACAATGCACGGGAGGATATTCCGCCCATATCGGGCGACTTCACCTTTTTCGGGGGCATCTACCGCGATGCGTGGCTCCTGGCGCTCGCTCCCTGTCGTTTCGAGGGCGAATACGCCACCGACGGCGTGCGGGTGTCGACGCCGCAGGTTTCCGACGAGAGCGGCACCGTGGCCGTGCAGCTCCGGGTGCGCAACGACGCCTCGGCGAGCGCCTCGCTCGAAGTGCGCGCCTCGCTCTACGACCCCGACGGCGGGCTGGTGCAGACCCTCCGGAAGAAGCTGCGCGTGCAGGGCAATGCCGAGGCCGACGTCCGCTTGGAGAGCGCCCCGGTGGCGCATCCGCAGCTCTGGACGCCCGAGACGCCCCGGCTCTATCGGGTGGATGCCGAGCTGCATGATACGCGCAGCGGTCGGGTGCTCGACCGTGCGAGCCATGCGGTGGGTTTCCGCTGGTTCCGCTTCGACGGGCGCGAAGGGTTCTTTCTGAACGGTCGGCCCTACAAGCTGCGCGGCGTCTGCCGACACCAGGATCGAAAACCCCTCGGCCCGGCTCTGACCGACGAGATGCACCGGCGCGACTTCCGCCTGATGAAGGAGATGGGCGCCAACTTCATCCGCATCTCCCACTATCCGCAGGACGATGCGTTGCTGGAGATGTGCGACCGCGAGGGGATGTTGGCCTGGGAGGAGATTCCCATTATCGACATCGTGCCCGACACGCCGGGCTATGCCGAGTGCTGCGAACGCAACCTGCGCGAAATGATCCGCCAGCACGGCAACCACCCCTCGATCATCCTGTGGGGGTATATGAATGAAATCCTGCTCGTCGCCCAGCGGCGCCACCGCACGCCGGAGGAGCTGAATCCCGTCGTCGAGCGTACCCTGCAGCTGGCCCGGCGGCTGGAACACGTGTTGAAAGAGGAAGACTCGGCGCGTCCCAGCACCATGGCGTTCCATGGGAGCGACGCCTACAACGACACCGGCTTGAGCACCATCACCGACGTGGTGGGGTGGAACCTCTATCAAGGGTGGTACGGCGGCGACCTCTCCGGGTTCGACCGCTATCTGGAAAAACAGCAGCGCGACTGGCCCGATCATCCGCTGCTGGTCAGCGAGTACGGCGCAGGCTCCGACCGACGGCTGCACACGACGGCGCCGCAGCCGTTCGACTTCAGCATCGACTACCAGCAGCGCTATGTCGAGCACTATTTGCCCGTGCTGGAGCGCATGCCTTATGTCTGCGGCGGTACGTATTGGAACTTCATCGACTTCTCCTCCGCGTTGCGCGACGAGTCGATGCCCCGCATCAACAACAAGGGGCTGCTCTACGCCGACCGCACGCCCAAAGATGTCTACTA
>CAMWJM010000246.1 GCA_947174575.1 uncultured Alistipes sp.
GGATCAAAGCCAGAGACAGAATGGTTCCCTTGATGCCTGCCGGGTTCTGAATCATTCCGAAGACGGCGCAGAAGATCGCAGCGGCGATGGCGAACACGAAGAGGAAATAACCCCAGATCAGGTTCGCACCGATCGCGGCGTCCGAGCCGCCCGAAGCTATCGCGCAGATCAGCAGGATCGCCGTGACAGCCATCAGAACGCCCAGCAATATGTTCAAAATCTTTTTCATGATTGCTTTGTAGCTAAAGTTGTGCGATTATTTCTTGTTATAGGCCGTCAGGATGTCCATCAGCGTGATGGACGAATCCTCCATATCGTTCACGAGCGAATCGATCTTCGAAACGATATAGTTGTAGAACAGCTGAAGAATAACCGCAGCGATAAGACCCATGAGGGTGGTCAACAGGGCGACTTTGATACCGCCTGCGACCAGCGTCGGGCTGATGTCGCCGGCAGCCTGGATGGCGTCGAATGCGCCGATCATACCTACGACGGTACCCATGAAGCCCAACATCGGGGCCAGAGCGATGAACAGACCGATCCACGACAGACCCGACTCCATCTGGCCCGTCTGCACCGAACCGTACGATACGACGGCCTTCTCTACGGCGTCGAGACCCTGCTCGTAGCGGTCGAGACCCTGGTAGTAGATCGAAGCGATCGGGCCGCGGGTTTCACGGCAGACGTCCTTGGCTGCCTCGATGCCGCCGGTGCGCAGAGCCTCCTCTACGGCGTCGATGAGCTTCTTGGAGTTGATCGTCGAGAGCGAGAGGAACAGAATGCGCTCGATAGCTACGGCCAGACCGATCACCAAGCAGAGCAGCACGGGCAGCATCCAGCCCCAACCGCCTTCGAGGAACTTCTGCATCAGCACGTGGTGCATGCTCTCGCCTGCGATTTCAGTCTCGGCGATGGCGGTTTCGGCCGGTTCTACGACCGCTTCCGTCTCTTCGACAACGTCGGCAACTTCCTGTGCGAACGCGTTCACGGTGCCCAGCGAGAAGAGGGCGACCGACAGAATCAAAAAAAGTTTTTTCATAATGGTGTTTGATAAATTGATTTGATTGGTTGATCTTATCGTTTTTTGGTTCTTGCGCTAAAATTTACGAAACCGGTGTTTTTTCTCTCTTTTCGCTCTCGTTCTGCGGCGGTTCCGCGGCCCGGAGCCGATTTCCGTGCTTGAGGCCTGTGCGGACACGCATTCGGAACTGCATGCTCGGAATTCGCGTAATACGCCGAATTTCAATCTGTTCGCTCGTCGCAATGTTCGCCGCGCCGCTTTTCGGCGGGCAGAAAACATGGATTAACAGTGCGAAATATATAAAAAAATTTCGGTTTATGCAACGACCTATGCCGTAAATTCTCCTCGCAAGGGTTTGCGCAGCAGCGCCAGCGTCCGGTCGGCGGGAAGTTCCTGCCCGAGGACATACATCAGTTTGGCGACGGCGGCTTCGGTGGTCATGTCGTGGCCGCACAGCACGCCGGCGCGTTGGAGGCGCAGGCCGGTTTCGTAGAGTTCCATCGAGACTTTGCCGCCGCCGCATTGGGTGATGTTGAGGACGATGACGCCGCGGGCTATGGCCTCCTGCAGCACGCGGATGAACCATTCGCTGGTGGGGGCGTTGCCGGCGCCGAAAGTCTCCAGCACCACGGCCCGCAGCCCCGGAGCCGAGAGCATCGACCGCAGTACGCTTTCGTTCAGTCCCGGAAAAAGTTTGACGATGGCGATGCCGTCGGCCAGGCGTTCGGCCGTGCGGAGTTGGGTGCCGGATGCGGTTTCGGAGGGCCGGAGAATAGCCGGGAGGTTGTAGGCGATGTTCACGCCCACCTCGGCCAGGGGCGGGTAGTTGTAGGAGCGGAAAGCGTTGAGCGCTTCGGCGCTCCGCTTGGTGGTGCGGTTGGCGCGGAACAGGCGGTTTTGGAAGTAGAGCGACACTTCGGGGACTGCGGGGCGTCCGTCGATCCGCGCACCGGCGATTTCGATAGCTGTGATGAGGTTCTCGCGCCCGTCGGTGCGCAGCACGCCGATAGGAATCTGGCTGCCGGTGAAAACCACGGGTTTGGCCAGGTTCTCGAACAGGAAACTCAAGGCCGAGGCGGTGTAGGACATGGTGTCGGTGCCGTGCAGCACCACGAAACCGTCGTAGCGGGCGTAGTTGTCGCGGATCAGGCGGGCCAGTGCGAGCCAGTTGGCAGGCGCGACGTTCGACGAGTCGATGACGGGCGACATGGTTTGCACGTCGATGTCGACGTTGAGCCGCTTGAGCGAGGGAAACTCGTCGTAGATGGCGCTGAAGTCGAACGGCACCAGAGCGCCGGTCTCGGCGTCGGTCTTCATGCCGATCGTGCCGCCGGTATAGATGATGAGGATGGAGGATTTGGAAGATGTCATCGGGGAATTCATGGTCGGTCAATGCAGGTTGAACATTCGTTCGGCGTTGGCGGTCGTCGCGGCGGCGACGGCCTGGGGCGCGAGGCCCTTGATCCCGGCGATTTTTTCGCAGATATGGACGAGGTAGGCCGATTCGTTGCGCTCGCCGCGGTGGGGTGTCGGGGTGAGATAGGGGCAGTCGGTTTCGAGCACCAAGTCGGCCAAGTCCATTTCCCGCACGGTGTCGGCCAGCCGGCTCTTTTTGAAAGTGACGACTCCGCCGATGCCGAAAA
>CAMWJM010000247.1 GCA_947174575.1 uncultured Alistipes sp.
GCGGTGATCCGACAGGAAGACGCCCGTGAACGCCGACGTCGTGGTCGCCGAGCCTTGTTTCTCCACGCCGCGCGTCTGCATGCACATGTGGTTGGCCTCGATCACCACCGCCACGCCCAACGGGTCGAGTGCTTGCTGGATGCAGTCGCGGATCTGCACCGTCAGCCGCTCCTGCACCTGCAGGCGCCGCGCGAAGCACTCGACCACGCGCGCGATTTTCGACAGTCCCGTGATGCGGCCGTCGGGAATGTAGGCCACGTGGGCCTTGCCGTAGAACGGCAGCATGTGGTGCTCGCAGAGCGAGTAAAGCTCTATATCCTTGACGAGCACCATCTGCTTGTACTCCTCGCGGAACATCGCCGAGCGGAGGATCGCCAACGGATCTTCGCGGTAGCCCTTGGTGAGAAACGCCATAGCCTTGGCCACCCGCTCGGGGGTCTTGATCAGCCCCTCGCGCGCGGGGTCTTCGCCCAGCAGCCGCAGAATCTCGCTATAGTGGTGCCGAAGCTCCTCGACCGCGGCGGGGTCGAAACGCTCCTCTTTTTCGTAGATTTTCGATTCCATGGAATGTCTGCAAATGTTCGATGCGGCGGCAAAGATACCTTATTTATTCGTCGCATGCAAATAGGCCGCCAGCTTGCGGATGGCCCGGCCGCGGTGCGACACGGCGTTTTTCTCCTCGGCGCTCATCTCGGCGAAAGTGCGGTCGCAGCCCTCGGGAATGAAAAGCGGGTCGTAGCCGAAGCCCTCGACGCCGTGCTCGGCGTCGACGATGCGCCCCTCGACGATCCCCTCGAAAAGATGCTCCTCGCCGCCCTGAATCAACGCCACCACCGTGCGGAAGCGTGCCCGACGGTTCTCCTGCCCGGCGAGGTTCTCGAGCAGCAGGCGGTTGTTGGCAGCGAAGTCGTGGCCGTCGGTGGCATAGCGGGCCGAACGGACGCCCGGCGCACCGCCCAGCGCCTCGACCTCCAGCCCCGTGTCGTCGGCGAAGCAGTCGCGGCCCGTGCGCTCGTAGAGATAGCGGGCTTTCTGCAGGGCGTTGCCCTCCAAAGTCTCCTGCGTCTCGGGAATCTCTTCCGCGATGCCGCAGTCGCGGGGCGTGAGGAGCCGGAAACCGGGACCCAAAACAGCCCAGGCCTCATTCAGCTTGTGAGTGTTATTCGTTGCGAAAATGATTTCCATGCGATCAATATCCATATCGTTTCTTATAATTGCCGCAAGAGATCCATACATCGCGGTCGGATTCGTATTCGACTCGGGCTTCGAGCGGGCCGGCGTCGGCTCGAGCCGTCAGCTGCAGGGTGCCGTGCACGAATCCTTGTTCGCGGTTCGACTCGTACACCAGAGGTTCGACGATCTCGTAGGCGACCTTTTCGAATTCGTAGTCGTTGGATACGGAGCATTCGCCCCGGCCCTTGATTTGCAACTCGCACAGATAAAGCCTCGAACCGTTTTCCTGCGGCTGGCTGGTGTAGGAGGCCATGAAGAAAAGCTGTCCGCCGTCGTCCGGCAGCAGAAGCTCGTAGACGGGAGAGGCTGCGCCGTCCGTGCAGCAGGTGATTGTCGGCAGTCGTTCGTCCGGATAATAGCGCTGGGTCTCCTTGTATTGCCATGCCGCGCCCTTTTTCGCGGAGAGCGACTGCCCGTCGGTGTAGATCACCAGTTCGCGGCCGCTGTCGATGATGCGCCATTCGTCGCCCGAGCTGACGATGCGCGAGGAGTAGAAATAGCGGTCGTGCAGCATCTCGCGCTCCTCCTCGGGAGCCGAGTAGTAGGCGCTGAACAACATCACGCGCGCCGCCACGGCCGCCTCGTTCGAGAGATAGCGGTTCGTGTAGAGGAACATGCGGAAACCGTGGTCGGTCGGATCGAAATACTCGGCTTCTTCGATTCGGCAGCCCGCCATGGCGACGAACACAGCCAGCAGGGACAATATCCGTTTCATTTCGTCGATTTGTTTTTCGGGTTGAACTTATATCCTATGCCCATCATCAGCGCACCCTGAATGCCTACGCCCACTTCGGCGAATCCGAACAGCGAGCGGCCGACCGAGATGCCTATGGGCGTGAACTGAAAGGCGACCAGCACGTCGCGGTACGAGCTGGCATGGCCATACTCGCCGTATTCGATCGTCAGACCCAAGCCCGTCGACGAGTACATGCGCACCCACTTCCGATTGAGCCAGGTGAACCGCACGAGGGGCATGACGGAGATGTAGTGGGTGCGGTCGTTACCGGCGAGCGTCCAGCCGTCGCTGCCATAGAGCTTGCTGTACTCCCCGTAGTAGTTGACCACGGCACCCAGGTCGAACCACTTGGTGAACCGATAGTCGTAGGCGAGCGACCACGATCCGCTCGCATAGACCGCTCCGCGGTGAAGCCGGTCGAACGAAAAATCCTGGTCGCAACTGGTCCACCGGTTCATGTAGGGGATGAGCGGATAGGCGCCTGCGGTCAGACGCAATTCGTGCTGCCGCACGAAAGACTCCCGTTTCGGGATGACGAGCATCTGCTCCTGGGCCGGCAAGAGAGTCGGAAGAGCCGTCAGCAGCAGCAAGAGCAGGTATGGAAGTTTCTTCATGGGTGTTCGGATTTTAAGGTTCCGATGACAAATATAATACAATTGCCGCGCCGCGGTAGAT
>CAMWJM010000248.1 GCA_947174575.1 uncultured Alistipes sp.
CCTCTGGAAGAAGACCCGCCCCGTGAAAACGGTCTATGCCCTCGTGCAGCCGAGCGTCGACACGCTGCGCCAGTATGTCATCGCCACCGGCAAGGTCGAGCCGCGCGACGAGGTGGCTATCAAGCCGCAGATTTCGGGCATCGTCTCCGAGGTCTGCAAAGAGGCGGGCCAGAGCGTGCGCAAGGGCGACATCATCGCCACGGTGAAAGTCGTGCCCGAAATGGGGCAGCTCTCCGGCGCCGAGTCGCGTGTCGCGGTAGCCGGAATTTCGCTCGCGCAGACCCGCCGCGAACACGAGCGCACCGAGGCGCTCCACGCCAAGGGCGTCGTCGCCGACGAGGAGTGGGAGCAGAGCCGCACCGCCCTCGCCAAGGCCGAGGAGGAGCTGCAGAACGCCCGCGAGAACCTCGAAATCGTGAAAAACGGCATCACCGGCCGCTACAAGGAGTTGAGCAACACGCAGATCCGCTCCACCATCGACGGCATGATCCTCGACGTGCCGATCAAGGTCGGTAACTCGGTGATCCAGGCCAACACCTTCAACGACGGCACCACCATCGCCACCGTGGCCGACATGACCAACATGCAGTTCCAGGGCAAGATCGACGAAACCGACGTGGGCAAGCTCCGCGAGGGGATGCCCGTGCAGCTCACCATCGGCGCGCTGCAGGATGTGACGCTCGACGCCGAACTCGAATACGTCGCCCCCAAGGCCACCGAAGACAACGGCGTCATCATGTTCGAGGTCAAGGCCGCCGTGCGCATCCCCTCCGACGTCTTCGTGCGGGCTGGCTACAGCGCCAACGCCAGCGTGGTGATCCAGAGCCGCGAGGGGGTACTGACCCTGCCCGAGAGCACCGTCGAATTCGACAACGGCAAAACCTACGTCTATCTGCTCGCCGGCTCCGAAGACGCCGACCCGCAGACTTTCGAGCGCCGCGAGGTGACCATCGGTCTCTCCGACGGCATCCGCATCGAGATCGTCGGGGGCGTGACCGACGCCGACCGCATCCGCGGCGAGAAGCTGGATCCCAAGAAGCAACAAGAATAAAAACGCCCGAGGCATGAAACGCATTCTCCCGATCTTTCTGCTCTGCCTGACCGCAATTCTGCCGCCGCTGCACGGTCAGACACCGCCCCGACCCGCCGCCGACTCCCTTTGGTCGCTCGACGACTGCATCCGCTACGCCCAGCAGCACAACATCGAGGTGCAGCAGCGCGCCTTGAGCGTCGAACAGCGCAATGTCGAGCTTTCCACGGCCCGCTTCAGCCGCCTGCCCGATCTGAACGCCGGCATCGGCTACAACATCTCGTTCGGGCGCGGCACCTCGGCCGACAACACCCGCAAGACCGAGACGCTCCGCACCGGATCGTTCGACGTTTCGGCTTCGATGCCGCTGTTCCAGGGGCTGCGCATCGACCGTCGGATCAAGGGGAGCAAGCTCGACCTGGCCGCCGCCATGCAAGACCTCGAACGGGCGCGCGAAGACGTGGCGGTCAACGTCATGACCCGTTACCTCGAAGTGCTCTACAACAAGGAGCTGGTCGCCATCGCCGAGCGGCAGGCGGCCCTGAGCGCCCGGCAGATGGCCCGCAGCCGCGAGCTGATCGCCGCCGGCAAGCAACCCGAATCGACCCTCTACGAAAGCCTCGCCCTCGAAGCCGACGACCGGCTCGCCCTGACCCAGGCGCAGAACGACCTGAAGCTGGCGCTGCTCGATTTGAGCCAGACGCTCAACCGCGAGAGCGCCGCGGGATTCGACATCGTCGTCCCCGTGCTGGACAGCGTGGCCCTCTCGTCGCTCCGGCAGCTCGGCTCCGCCGAAGCGGTCTACGCCGAGGCCGTGCAGCAGCGTCCCCGCATCCGCTCCGAGCGGCTGCGGCTCGAAAGCGCCGACAACGCCATACGCACCGCCCGCTCGGCGCTCTACCCCTCGCTCTACCTGCGCGGCGGCTACGGCACGGGCATCTACAGCACCCTGAACACCGATTTCTGGTCGCAGTTCGCCAAGAACAGCAACGAATTCGTGGGATTGTCGTTGAGCATACCGATCTTCAACCGCCGGGCCACGCGCAACGACATCCGCACGGCCAAACTCTCCATGCGCAGCCAGGAACTGGTGCTCCTCGACGCCGAACGCACCCTGCGCAAGGAGATCGAGCAGGCCTGGGCCAACGCCGACGCCGCCTATGCCAAATACCGCTCCGCCGAGCAGGCCCTCGCCGCCGCACGCGTGGCGTTCGACTACGAGCAGCGCAAGATCGAGGCGGGACGCTCCACGCTCTTCGACTTCAACGACGCCAAGACCCGCATGGAGAAAGCCGAATCCCAATCGGCCCAGGCCAGGTACGAATTCGTGTTCCGTCAAAAAATTCTGGACTTCTATCGGGGCGAGCCGCCGACCCTGCGATAATTTCATTACTTTTGCAGCCGTAATCCGCTGCAATGGATTGGATCGACGACATACTCATCGAGCACTCGGCCCTGCAGGCCGTGGTCGTGCTGTCGCTCATTTCGGTGGTCGGCATCGGGCTGGGGCGCATCCGGTTTTTCGGCATTTCGCTCGGCGCCGAGTTCATCTTCTTCGCCGGCAGTCTGTCCTGGCACTTCGGGCTGACGCTCGATCCGCAGAAGCTGGCCTA
>CAMWJM010000249.1 GCA_947174575.1 uncultured Alistipes sp.
ATTTCTTGCGGGGTCTCTCACCCGGCAAATTCTGTCCGAGTTCCTGCTCTGCCTTTTTACGTTCTTTCGCCTCTTTTCGCGTCGAACGAGTGGTAAATACTGCGAATCTGTCTGTATTGTAGCCTCCGAGCGATTTTTCCCCATTTAGTACCCATTCCACAAACAGAGTCTTGTCCGTTGCAACTTATCTTGAGGAAATCGTAGCAGCTAATATAGATGTCTGTCGGAGTTTTTCTGTGTGTGCAACTCCAATCGAGGGCGGGGTAGGTTAAAACAAGGTTGTTTTGCAGGTGGGTATAAAATTCCGCCCGAACGTATTTGCGTCCGGGCGGTCGAATTTCGATTGTCTTTCGTATCTATTCGTTTATGAGCGAGCTGATGTTCTGAATCAACATCGCCACGGCCACCGAGTTGAATCCGCCTTCGGGGATGATGACGTCGGCATATTTCTTCGACGGCTCGACGAACTCCTCGTGCATCGGCTTCACGGTCGAGGTATATTGCGTGATGACTGACTGCATCGTGCGCCCGCGGTCGCACACGTCGCGCAGGATGCGCCGGGCCAAACGAATGTCGGCATCGGTGTCCACGAAGACCTTGATATCCATCAAGTCGCGCAATTCCTTGTTCTCGAAGATCAGGATGCCGTCGACGATAATCACTTTCGAGGGCTTCACGCTCACGGTTTCGGCCAGACGATCGTGGTCTACGAACGAATAGACCGGATGTTCGATCGGCACGTTCTCCTTCAGCGCCTTGATATGCTCTACGAGCATGTAGGTGTCGAACGCTTGCGGGTGATCGTAGTTGAGCTTCGTGCGCTCTTCGTAGGTGAGTTCCGGGTGCGCCTTGTAATAGTAGTCGTGGCACAGCGTCACCACGTCGTCGCCCACGAAAGCCTCCTGCAGCCGCTTCACCAGCGTCGACTTGCCCGAGCCGGTACCCCCGGCAACTCCGATTACCGTAACTTGCATAGGATAAACTATATATAAATCAACCGAACTGTATTAAATTGAAGGATTGCCCCCGGCGGGCAATCCTTCTTCTATTCTTATGCGTCGATATTGGCGTAGTGGGCGTTCTGCTCGATGAATTCGCGACGGGGCGGCACATCGTCGCCCATGAGCATCGAGAATATGCGATCGGCTTCGGCCGCGTTTTCGATGTTCACCTGACGCAGAATGCGGGTGTCGGGATTCATCGTCGTTTCCCACAGCTGGTGGGCGTTCATCTCGCCGAGACCTTTGTACCGCTGCACGTGCGTGCCTTTGCCGAACTCCTCGGTGATGGCGTCGCGCTCCTTGTCCGTCCAGCAGTAACGCTCCTGCTTGCCTTTCTTCACCAAATAGAGCGGCGGGGTAGCGATGTAGACATGGCCGTTCTCGATCAACTCCTTCATCTTGCGGAAGAAGAACGTCAGCATCAGCGTCGCGATGTGGCTGCCGTCGACATCGGCATCGGTCATGATGATGATCTTGTCGTAGCGCAGCCCTTCGAGGTTCAGCGCCCGGCTGTCCTCTTCGGTGCCGATCTTCACGCCCAGGGCCGTGAACATGTTCTTGATCTCCTCGTTGTCCCACATGCGGTGCTCCTGCGCTTTCTCGATGTTCAGAATCTTACCGCGCAAGGGCATGATCGCCTGGAAGTTGCGGTCGCGGCCCGACTTGGCCGTACCGCCTGCCGAGTCGCCCTCCACGAAGAAGATTTCGGCGATCGAACGATCGCGGCTCGAACAGTCGGCCAGCTTGCCGGGGAGTCCCACGCCCGACAGCGGCGTCTTGCGCTGCACGGCTTCGCGGGCCTTGCGGGCCGCATGACGGGCCGTGGCGGCCAGCACGACTTTCTGTACGATGGCTTTGGCATCCTTGGGATTCTCCTCCAGATAGTGGCCCAGCGCCGTGGCCATGGCCTGGTCTACGGCGGCCGAAACCTCGTCGTTGCCCAATTTGGTCTTGGTCTGACCCTCGAACTGCGGTTCGGCCACCTTGACCGAGACCACGGCAGTCAGACCCTCGCGGAAGTCGTCGCCGCTGATGTCGAACTTGAGCTTCGAGAGCATGCCCGAATCCTCGGCGTACTTCTTGAGCGTGCGGGTCAGCGCGCGGCGGAAGCCCGTCAGGTGCGTACCGCCCTCTATGGTGTTGATGTTGTTGACATACGAATGCACGTTCTCCGAATAGGAGTCGTTGTACTGCATGGCCACCTCCACCGGCACGCCGTTCTTCTCGGTGTCGAGGTAAATGATCGAGTCGATGATCGGCTCGCCGCGCGTGGCGTCGAGATACTTCACGAACTCCTTGAGACCCTCCACCGAATAGAAGTGATCCTCACGGGTTTTGCCCTCCTCGTTCGGACGTTTGTCGTAGAGGTTGAGCTTGATGCCCTTATTGAGGAACGCCAGCTCGCGCAGACGGTTGGCCAGGATGTCGTACTTATACACGGTCGTCTGGGTGAAGATCTCGCCGTCGGGCTTGAACGTCACGATCGTACCGCGATCCTCGCACGTGCCGATCACTTCGACTTGCGACGTGGGCGCACCCTTGCTGTAGGTCTGCCTGAAGATCTTGCCGTCGCGGTGGATTTCGGCGATGAGCAGCGTCGACAGCGCGTTGACGCACGAGCCGCCCACGC
>CAMWJM010000250.1 GCA_947174575.1 uncultured Alistipes sp.
GGTCGAATCCCTCAGCTCCCACGAAGTCGAAGCCGAGCGATTGATTGCGGTCAATCGCTTTCTTGTAGCCCATTAGTCCGCAAACGGAAACTTCGACGGTTTCGACCCTGAAGCGAGTGGTCGTAATATTCATTTTCGGGAGCATAGCTCAGTTGGTTTAGAGCGCCTGCTCGACAAGCAGGAGGTCAGCGGTTCAAATCCGCTTGTTCCCACCGATTGAAAACCAAGCACTTGCAATTTTGTAGGTGCTTTTTTTATGTCTATCTGCAAAAATCCCTATTCAATATTTATTCGGGCAACCGACCTAATCTGTAGGATATGTTGCGGCTTTCTGCGGGGAGATTCTGTGCGGAATACTTGCTAAATAGTTGTCCGAATGTTGGGCGGAGCGACTGAAAATCGCTAAATTTGCCATTGTGCGCAAACGTTGTGCGCAGGACTAAAATAAGCGGATTATGAAACGTATATCATTATTTGTCAGTGCTTTGTTTGCGTTTGCTGCCTTGTCGGCGCAGACCCGGCCGACAGCTCGCGAGGCGGTCGATGCCGAACCTCGTCTGGCGGTGCCCTCCTATACCGTCTATTTGGACGACGATCTGCAGCCGCCCGCCAAGCCCCCGAAGGGGTACGAACCTTTCTATGTGTCGCACTTTTCGCGGCACGGCTCGCGCTATCAGTTGTCGAGGTCGTTCTACCGCAAATATATCGACCTGCTCGAACGCGCCGATTCGGCCGGACTTTTGACCGACCTCGGACGCGAAGCCCGCGATGCGATGCAGCGGCTTTGCGCCGAGCAGAAATCCCATTCGGGCGAACTCTCGGCCCTGGGCGCCGAGCAGCACCGGGGCATTGCGCGCCGCATGTATGCCCGTTTCAAACCCCTGTTCGGCCGGAATGCGGCGGTCTTCGCGCAGTCGAGCAACATCATGCGCTGTGCGTTCAGCATGTTTTACTTTTGCGACGGATTGAAGGAGTGCGAACCGACGCTGCGCATCAGGCTCGATGCCGGCGACGGCGTGCAGAACGTGCTGCGTCCGCAGGAGCGCGGGCCGCTCTATACGCGGCATGTCGACAGCCTTTGGCACCGTCATCTTT
The DNA here is from genome assembly GCA_947174575.1 of uncultured Alistipes sp. Classification (GTDB taxonomy): domain Bacteria; phylum Bacteroidota; class Bacteroidia; order Bacteroidales; family Rikenellaceae; genus Alistipes. Next base: position 1,096 of record CAMWJM010000250.1, read on the forward strand.
CGGGTACTTCGGAGTGGAACGTGCGGCTTCGGGAGTGGAGCGAGCGGCAGGCCTGCCCGCAGGCGATGTCGCGGCTGATCGTTGATCCCGCGACTTTCGAGCGCGAGTTCGGCGTTTCGTCGTTCCGCTTTACGAAAGAGGTGCATGCCCGCCTGGCCTTCGCGCAGAACGTGGATGTCGAGACCGAGGAGCTTATCGGCCGCATCTTCTCCGCCGACGAACTGTGGCTCTATCACACCTATTGCAGCTATCAATGGTTCAACTCCAACGCCTGCACGGACGACCCCGTGTGCGCCATGATGATCTCGTTCATGCGTCCTTTGGTCGCGGATTTCATCGAGCGGGCCGATGCGGCCGTTTCGGGCAGCCGGACGGGCGTCGTCGACCTGCGCTTCGCACACGACACGCAGTTCGTGCCTCTGTTGGCGGCCATGGGTTTCGAGGGCTGCTGGGGCGGGTGGACGGATGTCGAGACCGTCGCCCGGCAGTGGCGGACTTCGCGCCTGGTGACCATGGCGGCCAATGTGCAGATGATCCTCTACCGCAGCAAGCGCGGCGGCGATGTGCTGGTGCGTTTTCTGATCGACGAGCGCGATGCTGCGCTGCCGCTGCCGGCCGTCTCGGAATTCTTCTATCGCTGGTCGGATGTTCGCGCCTATTTCACGGATCGTCTGGCTGCGCTCGACGACGCCTGCCGCCACTTACTCGCGGAGTAAAGGGCGCGCGTCGGCTTGAGACGGGCTGCCCGCGAAGAGTTAGGTTGCCCGCGAAGTCTCGCAGAATATGAATCACCCCCGCCGGAGCGTATCCGGCGGGGGTGAACTCGTAAAAAACGGGACTTGCCGTTCGACAAGTCCCGAAAGTCGGCGGGGCGATTATTCGATCACCTCCCACGTGAACTCGTAAATCTCAGGATCGTCTTTGCCGTAGGTCTTGATCTCCTTGGTTACGAAGCCGTTGTCGTCGAACTCGTAGGTCATAACCGACTTTTTGTCGTTGTCGCCTTCGTAGGAGGCCCACTGGTTGGTATCGACGATGTTGACGTTGGCCTTGCCGAACCAGCCCAGCTCGACCATCCAGCGGCTGGCGCCGTACTCCATATAACCCGTGTGGATGCCTGCGAGGTTCTTGGTGTCGAGGAACGTATGGATCTTGAACTCTTCCTCGCCGTCTTTGAAACGCGACCAGCCCGTGCAGTTGCCGTCCTTGATGATCGTAGTGCCTTTCAGCTCGTCGAACTTCTTGATGGAGGCTACATAGCCGTTGGCATCGTAGGTGTAGTAGAACTCGTCGTTGTAACCGTCCTTGAGATACGATACATAGCCGTTGTCGCCGACGGTCATCGTCATGTCGCTGTAACCCGACAGCGTAATGGTGTTGCCCGAGTAGGCTACATCCCATACGCGCTCGCCGTTGTTGCGGTCGATCTTAACGACTTTCCCCCCCCCGTCGTACGAGTAGACGTAGGTGTCCCAGCCGCCGCTGTTGAACGACACGAGACGTGCCTTGGGGCTTGCAG
>CAMWJM010000251.1 GCA_947174575.1 uncultured Alistipes sp.
GGTGCAGACCTATCTGCCCAACATCTTGTTCAACTATTCGCTGCGCTTCGTGTCGTCCACCGTGTCGAGCATCTACACCTACCTCCAGCCTGTGGTGGCCATTGCGGTATCGGTGGCGCTGCGTCTCGACAAACTGCATGTCGATACGGTGATCTTCGCCATGGCGATCTTCCTCGGTGTGGGCATGGTGTTGCGCTCCTACGCCCGGCAATCCGGGCCGACGAAGATTCCCCGACCGGAGCAGCCCGCGGCGCGATAGCCGGATTCGGCAGCGAGGAAAGATCGAGTAGAAATTCTTGCGGGATAAAGCATTTAAACAAAACCCCGCGATCCACAGGATCGCGGGGTTAGTTGCAGTGCTATTGATAGCTGCTATTCTGCGGCCGTAACCGAGAATTTGATCGTAGCCTTGACCTCCTTGTGCAGGCGGGCGGTGGCTTCGTACTCGCCGACGGTCTTGACCGCTTCTACGGCGATTACTTTGCGGTCGAGGGCGATGCCCTTGGCTGCGAGCGCCTCGGCCAGGTCGGTCGCCGTGACCGTACCGAAGAGCTTGCCCTCCTCGGCCTTGACGGCCAGCGTCAGCGACAAATTGCCGATCGTCTGGGCCAGAGCCTGGGCGTCGGCCAGAATTTTGGCGTCTTTGTGCGCACGCTGCTTGAGGTTCTCGGCCAGCACCTTCTTGGCCGCAGCCGTAGCGGCCTTGGCGTAGCCCTGGGGGATCAGGTAGTTGTTCGCGTAACCGGGTTTCACGTTCACGATGTCGTTCGTGTAACCCAGATTCTCCATATCTTTGATCAGAATCACTTCCATGTTCTCGTCCTCCTTTAATTATTTCATACAATCGGTTACGAAAGGCAGAATGGCGAGGTGGCGGGCACGCTTCACGGCCTGTGCGACTTTCTTCTGGAACTTCTGCGAAGTGCCGGTCAGACGGCGGGGCAGAATCTTGCCCTGCTCGTTGAGGAACTTCTTGAGGAATTCGCCGTCCTTGTAGTCGACATACTTGATGCCCAACTTCTTGAAGCGGCAGTATTTCTTCTTCTTGACGTCTACCGATACGGGGTTGAGGTAACGGATTTCGGACTGTGCTTTGTTCTCCTGTGCCATGGTTTACTCCTCCTGCTTGTTAGAAAGTTTCGCACGACGCTTCTCCGAGTACTCCACGGCGAACTTGTCCTGCTTGAAAGTCAGAAAACGGATCACGCGCTCGTCGCGGCGGTACTGCGTTTCGAGCGTGTTGATGAGCGAGCCTTCGCCCGTGAACTCCACGAGGAAGTAGAAACCGGTGGTCTTCTTCTGAATGGGGTAGGCGAGCTTCTTGAGGCCCCACGACTCCTTGTTCACGATCTGACCGCCGTTTTCGGTGATGACACCCTGGAATTTGTCAGCGACCTCCTGTACCTGCTGTTCGGACAGCACCGGCGTGACAATGAAAACGGTTTCGTAGTTGTTCATAATACGTTGAATTAAAAATGTTATCCCTTTTCGGGCCGACAAAGATAAGAAGGATAATTCACAATTCAAAATTCATAATTCACAATTATTCCCGTTCGCCGTTATTTTCGTCCGCATCCCCGATCCGAAATTATAAATTGTGAATCACTTCTTTGTAAATCCTTGCGCTTTCAGCTCGATGTCCGAGCCGTCGGGCGTGACGAGGTAGCAGCCCGTCGATTCGGGGGTGATGTGCCCGATGACGTCTATCAGCCCTAGACCCATCACCTGCTGTTGCATCGCGAGCGGCACGGTGAAGAGCAGTTCGTAGTCTTCGCCGCCGTGGAGCGCCGCGACGACCGGATCGGCGTGCATCTCCTCGGCCAGCGCCGATGTCTGCTTGGCTATGGGTATGCGCTCCAGGTAGATGCGGGCGCCGCAATGCGACGAGCGGCAGATTTGCATCAGGTCGCTCGCCAAGCCGTCCGAGAGGTCGATCATCGCCGTGGGGATGATCCGTTCCTCGGCCAGCGCCGCGAGGATGTCGGTGCGGGGCCGCGGTTTGAGGTATTTTTCCAGAAGATATTCGTAGCCCGCGAACTGCGGTTCGGGATCGGCCACGTCGGCCAGCACCCGTTTTTCGCGTTCGAGCAGCTGCAGCCCCATGTAGGCGGCCCCGAGGTTGCCCGTGAGGCAGATCAAGTCGTTTTGTCCGGCGCCGTCGCGGTAGACGATGCGTTTCTCGGGCGCCAGACCGATCGCCGTGACGGTGATCGCCAGCCCCGTCATCGAAGCCCGCGTGTCGCCGCCCACCAGATCGACGTTCGACTCCCTGCTGGCGAAGCGGATGCCTTCGTAGAGGTCGTCGAGCGCTTCGACGGGCAGCTTGGCCGACACGCCGAGCGACACGGCGATCTGCGTCGGGGTGGCGTTCATGGCCAGAATGTCGCTTATGGCCGCAGTCACGACCTTGTAGCCCAGGTGCTTGAGCGGAAAGTAGGTGAGGTCGAAGTCGACCCCCTCGAAAAACGAGTCGGTCGAGACCAGCACTTTCTCGCCGCGTCCCGGGGCGATCGCGGCCGCATCGTCGCCCGTGCCGCGGAGGGTGGAGACGATGCGGGGTGCGAAGGCGGCGGTCAGTTTATCGATAAGTC
>CAMWJM010000252.1 GCA_947174575.1 uncultured Alistipes sp.
GTTTATACTTGGGAACCAACGTTTTCATAATGGCCCACGCCACCAGGTACGCCACAGCGCAGATGCAGAAGACGATCATGTAGCCGGCGGGTTTACCGCTGAAGCCGAAGAACGAGAAAGCCTCGCCCTGTGCGGCGGAGTAGTCGAAGAGCATGCCGGCGCCCTTGTTGATGAGGAACGAGCCGATACCCCCGGCCATGGCGCCGATGCCCGTGATCGTGGCGATCGTGGACTTGGGAAACATGTCGCCGATGGTGGAGAACAGGTTGGCCGACCAAGCCTGGTGACCCGCGCCGGCGATACCGATGATCAAGGCGGGGAACCACACCGAAACGCCCTGCAGCGGCTGCGCGAAGAGTGCGAAGAGCGGGAAGAACGCGAAGATCAGCATGGCGAGCATGCGGCCCGAATAAGGCTCCATGCGTTTCTGCTCGACGAAGAACTTGGGCAGGTAGCCGCCGCCGATGGAGATGACGGTGACGATCAGGTAGAGCACGAAGACGAGCATCTTACCCATGGTGGTCTCCATAGAATAGCCGCACTCGGAGAAGTAGGCCGGTGCCCAGAAGAGGTAGAACCACCATACGCCGTCGGTGAAGAACTTGCCGACGATGAACGACCATGTCTGCTTGTAGCCGAAGCAGCGGATGAACGGAATGGTCTTCTCCTCGACAGCGGGAGCGGCCTCGGCGGGTTGCTCGGCCTCGTCCTGCAGCATGTATTCGAGTTCGGCGGCGTTGACGTGCTTCGACTGGCTCGGCTTATCGTACATGTAGAGCCAGAAGAACATCCACACGAAGCCCAGAGCACCGATGATGATGAACGCCATCTCCCACCCCCAGGCCGAAGCCAGCACGGGGATCGAGAGCGGAGCGACCAGCGCGCCGACCGAAGCGCCGGCATTGAAGAGCGACGTGGCGAAAGCGCGGTCTTTCTTGGGGAAATACTCGGCCGTAACCTTAATGGCGGCGGGGAAGTTGCCGGCCTCGCCCAACGCCAGAATGGCGCGGCAGACGAGGAACAGCCACACGCTGACCGTGGCGATCGCGATAGCAGCATCGGTGCCGTACTCCACCAGACGCATCGACTCCAGAGTCTCGTAGCCCTCGATGTGCATCGTGGCCCAGCCGCAGGCGGCATGCAGGCAGGCGCCGAGCGACCAAACGCCGATCGCCCAGAGGTAGCCCTTCTTGGTGCCCATCCAGTCGACGAACTTGCCGGCGAAAAGGCAGGCCACGGCGTAGAAAATAGAGAAGAAACCGGTGATCGTACCGTAGTCGGAGTCGGTCCAATGGAACTCGGGGGCGATGAAATCCTTCCACGTGAGCGAGAGCACCTGACGGTCGAGGTAGTTGACCGTGGTGGCGACGAACAGCAGCAGGCACATCCACCAGCGCCAGTTCGTCATATTTTTCTTGAGATCAGTCATTGAAGTAGTTTTTGGTCAGAAAAAAGGAAGAGAGGTTCCGGACGCCCGGCGGGAGCGCCCGGAAACCCTCGGGGAAACTATTTGCCGCGCACGGCAGCGATGACGCCCAGCGCGAAGCGGCACTTCTCGGCGATAGCCTTCCAATCCTTGGCGGCGATCGTCTCCTTGGGGAAGAGCTGCGAACCCATGCCCACGCAGTAGACGCCGGCCTTGAACCAGGCAGTGAGGTTCTCCTCGGTGGGTTCGACGGCTCCCGTGGCCATGATGTTCGACCAGGGCAGCGGAGCCTTGACGTTCTTGACGAACGAGGGGCCGCCGACATTGCCGGCGGGGAAGACCTTCGTCAAATCGCAGCCCAACTCCTGGGCCATGCCGATCTCGGTGACGGAACCGCAACCAGGGGTATAGGGCACGAGGTGGCGGTTGCAGACTTTGGCGACCTCGGGGTTCAAATAAGGCCCCACGACGAAATTGGCGCCGTACTGCATATACAGAGCTGCGGTGGGCGCGTCGACGATCGACCCGATGCCCAGCACCATCTCGGGGCACTCCTTGGCAGCGAACTTCACCAGTTCGATGAAGACCTCCGAAGCGAAGTCGCCGCGGTTGGTGAACTCGAAAGCGCGGACACCGCCCTCGTAGCAGGCTTTCAGCACCTGCTTGGCGATCTCGGCGTCGGCGTGATAAAATACGGGAACCATACCGGTCTTGCCGATGGCTTCCATGACCTGCATTTTAGAAAAACGAGCCATTTTATTGCGAACTTTGATTTTCGCGGACGCAGCCTGCGGGGCAAGCAGAGTTTCTGCGGGCCTCCGCAGAGCAGAGGCTGCGGCCCGCGCGACTCCGAAGAGTCGCATACAGGGCGCCCGGAAAAGAAATTTTTAATTCAACTTTTCATTTTTAATTATTATCGCTGTACGCGACCGTTGGCATTGCCTCCGGCGAGGGATTCGACCTCCTCGACCGAAACGAGGTTGAAGTCGCCGTTGATCGTGTGCTTCAGAGCCGATGCGGCCACGGCGAATTCGAGGGCCTCGCCCTGCGTGGGTTTAGTCAAGAGACCGTGGATGATGCCGCCCGAGAACGAGTCGCCGCCGCCTACGCGGTCGATGATCGGGTCGATGTCGTAG
>CAMWJM010000253.1 GCA_947174575.1 uncultured Alistipes sp.
TCACGTCGACAGCTATGGTGCGCTGCAGTTCGGGTTCGAACGCCACATCGCCCGACATGGCTTCCCAGTTGCCGTCGAACGCCAGCCCGATCAACTCGCCGCGGGCATTCAGCACCGGCGAACCCGAGTTGCCGCCCGTGATGTCGCAGTCGGCCAGGAAGCCGACGGGCAGCTCGCCCCGCTTGTTGGCATAGCGACCGAAGTCGCGGGCCGCATACAGTTCCTTCAGCTTTTCGGGTACGGTGAATTCTGCGGGATTTTTGGGATCTTCTTTCTCCATGACGCCTTTGAGCGTCGTATAGTGGTTGTAGCGGATGCCGTCGGCCGGATCGTAGGGAAGCACGCGGCCATACGTCAGACGGATCGTGAAGTTGGCATCCGCAGCCCAGGCTTTGTCGGGCTGCTGCAACATCAAGCCGGCCACATACTTGCGACGACCCTCGGCCAGCTGCTTGGCCGAAGCCTGACGTTCGGCGCCCAGTTTCGCATAAAGGTCGAGCACCGACTTGCCCAGAACGACAGCAGGATCGGCAGCGACTTTTTCTGCCGAAAAATCGTCGATCAACGCGATAACATCGTCCTCCGACACAAATACCGAATTATCATAAAGATAATCCACATAAGCGTCTATATCTCCGCCGAACTCGTTGTCGATGATTTCGGTGTAGAACGACGGCAGAGTCTTCATATTCTCACGGGCGATTTGCAGCATGCGCTTGGCCACCTTGCGGTCGGTGGGAGCGTTGTAGTCCTTGTACCAGTCGGACATCGCACTTTTCGTCTTTTCAGGGTGTTTGATCTCCGAGACCCGTGCGAAGGTCATCGCCGGAGCCAGCAGCTCGATGCCGCGCAGGAACGCTTCGGAGAGATACTGCAACCCGGCCATAGATTCCTCCGATGTTTCGAATGCTTCACGAATCTTCAGCAACGCGTCGATATATCCTTCTTGGGGCAGCGTATTCGCCTCGGCCCAGGCCTGGAACTCCGCTTCCTGCGCCTGCTTGCGCGCCTTGACGTTCAGTTTCTCGATGCCGCGCGACATGCCGATCGAATTCTTCCAGTAGTTGGACGAACCGGCATACTTCGAGGCATACTGGATACGCACCTTGTCGCTGGCCAGCATGTCTTCCCACAGAATGGCCTGACGCTCGCCGCGGATGAAAATGCGCTGGGGATTCGACACGCGCAGCATATTGTCGATCTCATACGAGGTGGCATAACGCTGCGTCGAACCCGGGAATCCCATGATCATGGCGAAGTCGTTCTCCTCGACACCGCCCAACGAAACTTTCAGATATTTTTCAGCCCGATACGGGCGATTTTCGGGCGAATAGTCGGCCGGCTTATTGTCGGGGCCTGCATAGACGCGGAAGATCGAGAAATCGCCCGTATGGCGCGGCCACATCCAGTTGTCGGTGTCGCCGCCGAACTTGCCGATGTTGGAGGGCGGCGTGCCCACCAGGCGCACATCCTCAAACACCTCGTTCACGAACATATAATACTGGTTGCCGTAGTAGAACGGCACGATGCGGGCGCGGTAGTGCGTGCCGGCTTCGGTGGCCTCCTTGAGTGCCTGTGTACGCAGTCGCACGCTGTCGGCGCGTTCCTTCTCGCTCAAACCCTCCGGCAATCCGCCCAAAAGGGCCTCCGTCACGTCCTCCATGCGCACGAGGAACGTCACGCTCAGGCCGGGGCAGGGCAGTTCGTCGGCCTCCGTCGCGGCCCAAAAGCCGTTCGTCAGGTAGTCGTGTTCCAGCGACGAGTGGTATTGGATCTGGCCGAAGCCGCAGTGGTGGTTCGTAAAGAGCAGGCCGCGGTCCGACACCACTTCGCCCGTGCAGCCGCCCCCGAAAATGACCACGGCGTCTTTAAGCGAGCTGTGGTTGATGCTGTAGATGTCGTCCGCGCTCAGTTGCAGTCCCTTGCTCTGCATATCCGCCTCGTTGCGGTTCAAGAGCATGGGAATCCACATCCCTTCGTCGGCCCGCACCGGCGTCCCGAGGCCCGCCGGTAGCAGTACGCCCGCCAGTAGCAGGCTCAAAATCCAAAATCGTTTCATAATAGGTGCTGTTTAATAAATGCGGTTTTTTATATGCGGTTTTTTCGTCATATGGCTTCAATGGCCGTCATGCGGTCTCAAATCTCCGTCTCCGCCGGCATCGCGCAGGCCTCCTGCCGGCATACGTCTTCGAGTTTGGCGCGTTCCCACGGCTTGCCGTAGTCGAACAGCCAGCCGAACGGTTGCGTCAGTTTCTTGAGCAGCAGCGTGCTCTCCGGCTGTACGTTGTGCAGTTTCCACATCGCCTCTTCCACCGCCGCCCAGTCGGGATGCGTCAGTTTGAGGCTGATGAACTGATCCACGTTATAAATCTTGGTCTCGATGTTCGAGATGTTTTCCGAAAGGATTTGCCGCCGCGCCTTCGTGATTTGCTGTTCGCCCACCTCGTACAATACGTTGAGGTACTTCTCGTACAGCACGTATTCGTTGAGCATGAACGCTAGGTTGCGTCCCGAAAATCGCTTCCAGAACACCATGGGC
>CAMWJM010000254.1 GCA_947174575.1 uncultured Alistipes sp.
CCCTTGACCACCATGTCCTGCGGGCGGATGATCTCCTTCTCCTCGACATAGGCCTTGATGAGCTTGACGAACTCCTCGCCGAACTTGCGGGCCTTGCCCACGCCGACGCCCGTGATGTTCTGCATCTCTTCGATCGTGACGGGGTATTGCACGGCCATGTCTTCGAGCGAGGGGTCCTGGAAGATCACGAACGGGGGCAGGTCGTGCTTCTTGGCTACCTTCTTACGCAGGTCTTTGAGCATCGAGAACAGCTCCTCGTCGGCCGCGCCGCCCTTGCCCACCGGAGTTTCGGCCTCGGCCTCCTTCTCCTCCTGGTCGTAGTCGTGGTCGAGCGTCACGCTCACGGGGAAAGGCAGGGCGATGAAGTTTTCGCCTTTTTTGTTGATCGAGAGCAGTCCGTAGTTCTCGATGTTCTTGTCCGCCAAGCCCAGGATCAGCGCCTGACGGATTACCGCGCCCCAGAAACGGACGTCGCGGTCGGCACCGGCGCCGAACCACTTCGACTTGTTGTGGCCGTAGCTCTTGATCAGAGCCGTGTTCTTGCCCACGAGCACCGCCGCCAGATAGTCGGCCTTGAACTTGTCGCCGATGTCGCGCAGCGCCTCCAACGCCGTCTTCATCGCCGCCTGGGCGTCGACCTGCGGCTTGGGGTTGCGGCAGTTGTCGCAGTTGTGGCAGTTCTCCTCGGCGTACTCCTCGCCGAAGTAGTGCAGCAGCGTCTTGCGGCGGCACATCGAACTTTCGGCATACGACACCGTTTCGAGCAGCAGCAGTTTGCCGATCTCCTGCTCGGCGATCGGTTTGCCCTGCATGAACTTCTCTAATTTCTGGATGTCCTTGTAGCTGTAGAATGTCAGGCAATGGCCCTCGCCGCCGTCGCGGCCTGCGCGGCCCGTCTCCTGATAGTAGCCCTCCAGCGACTTGGGGATGTCGTAGTGGATCACATAGCGCACGTCGGGCTTGTCGATGCCCATGCCGAAAGCGATGGTCGCCACGATGACGTCGACGCGCTCCATGAGGAAGTCGTCCTGATTGCCTGCGCGCGTCGCCGCGTCCATGCCCGCATGGTAGGCGCGGGCCTTGATGCCGTTGGCGACGAGCAGCTCGGTCAGCTCCTCCACCTTTTTGCGGCTCAGGCAGTAGATGATGCCGCTCTTGCCCTCCTTCTGCTTGACGAAACGGATGATCTCGCGATCCACGTCGTGCTTGGGCCGGATTTCGTAGTAGAGGTTCGCCCGGTTGAACGACGACTTGAAGACCGCCGCGTCGCTCATGCCCAGATTTTTCTGGATGTCCATCTGCACCTTGGGCGTGGCCGTGGCCGTGAGAGCGATCAAAGGGGCGTTGCCTATTTCGTTGATGATCGGGCGGATGCGCCGGTACTCCGGACGGAAGTCGTGGCCCCACTCCGAGATGCAGTGCGCTTCGTCGATGGCGTAGAACGACACTTTGATCTTGCGCAGGAACGCCACGTTGTCCTCCTTGGTGAGCGACTCGGGCGCGAAGTAGAGCAGCTTGGTCTTGCCGGCCATGACGTCGGCGCGCACCTGCTGGACGGCCGTCTTGTTGAGCGACGAATTCAGGAAGTGGGCGATGCCCGACTCGGCCGAAAACATGCGCATCGCGTCCACCTGGTTCTTCATCAAGGCGATGAGCGGCGAAATGACGATCGCCACGCCCTCCATCAGGAGCGCGGGCAGCTGGTAGCAGAGCGACTTGCCGCCGCCCGTGGGCATCAGTACGAACGTATCCTTGCGTTCCAAGACGTTGCGGATGACGGCCTCCTGGTTGCCCTTGAACGAGGAGAAACCGAAATATTCCTTCAGTTTCCCGTGCAGCAGGGTCGTATCGAATGGGTTCATTTCGTCGTCAAATCTGAAAATTCAATGTAAAGATAAAAAATTTTTCGGAAAAAAACATAACTTTGTAAAAATTTTTAGCGACACCTTTTTTATGCGTTTGTACACCAGCCAGCTCGTCAAGAAATACAAGTCGCGCACCGTGGTCGACCACGTGTCGATCGACGTCAACCAAGGCGAAATCGTCGGTCTGCTGGGGCCTAACGGCGCCGGCAAGACCACCACGTTCTACATGATCGTGGGCTTGATCAAGCCCAACGAGGGGCGCATCTTCCTCGAAAACGACGAAAAGCAGGTCAGCGAACTGACTGCGCTGCCGGTCTACCGGCGGGCGCAACTGGGGGTGGGCTATCTGGCGCAGGAGGCCTCCGTGTTCCGGCGGCTGACCGTCGAGCAGAACATCCGCGCCGTGCTCGAAATGACCGACTACTCCAAGGAGTACCAGGCCGAGCGCGTCGAGGCGTTGATCGAGGAGTTCCGGCTGCAGAAGGTGCGCAAGAGCCTGGGCATCCAACTTTCGGGCGGCGAGCGTCGGCGCACCGAGATCGCCCGGGCCGTGGCGATCAACCCGGCGTTCATCCTCTTGGACGAGCCGTTCGCCGGCGTCGACCCTATCGCCGTGGAGGACATCCAGTCGATCGTCGCCACGCTCAAGCACAAGAACATCGGCGTCATCA
>CAMWJM010000255.1 GCA_947174575.1 uncultured Alistipes sp.
CAGACCGAACGGCGGGTAGACAACGCCCGACGGGCCGCCCATCATGGCGACCGGGATGAACACGGCCATGAAGACCAGCGTCGAGGTGATGATGGCCGAGGTGATGCCCGACATGGCGTCGATCGTAGCCATGTAGGAGGACTTATACCCTGCATCGAAACGCGCCTGCACGGCTTCGACCACGATGATGGCGTCGTCCACCACCGTACCGATCGCCAGCACCAGAGCGAAGAGCGTCAAGAGGTTGATCGAGAATCCGGCCACCGACAGGAACGCGAACGTACCGATCAGCGCCACCAGAATCGAGACGGTGGGAATCAGCGTCGAACGAATATCCTGCAGGAAGACGTACACCACCAGCACCACCAGCAGAATGGCTTCGAAGAGCGTCTTGATGACCTCGTTGATCGAGGCATAGAGGAAGTCGTTGACGTTCTGCAGGCGTACGATGTCCACGCCCTTGGGAAGTTCGGCCTTGATCTCCTCGAGCAGCTCCTCGATCTCCTCCACCACCTGCGTGGCGTTCGACCCTGCGGTCTGGAACACCATCGCCGCGATGCCCGGGTGCCCGTTGGCGTAGCCCTTGTAGGCATACGATTGACCGCCCAATTCGATGTCGGCTACGTCTTTGAGACGCAGCACCTGACCGTCGGTCGTCGAGCGGATGACGATCTCGCCGAACTCCTCGGGGGTCATCCTGCGGCCGCGGTACTTCATCGTATACTGGAACGCGTTGTCCGAGTTCTCTCCTAACTGACCGGCCGCCGACTCGATGTTCTGCTCGGCCAGTGCATAGGTGATGTCCGAGGGGATCAGACGATACTGCGCCATGACGTCGGGTTTGAGCCAGATGCGCATCGAGTAGTCGGATCCCAGAGTCACGAACTCGCCCACGCCCTGAATACGCTGGATGCGCGGCTTGATGTTGATACCCATGTAGTTGGCCAGGAACACCTCGTCGTAGCTGTCGTCGGGGCTGTTCAGGGCGAAGACCATGAGCATCGAAGTCTGGCGCTTCATGGTCGTCACGCCGATCTTGGTCACCTCGGCGGGCAGCGAACCCGTCGCCGTGGCGACGCGATTCTGCACGTTCACCGTCGCCATGTCGGCGTCGGTACCCTGCTTGAAGTAGACCGTGATCGAAGCCGAACCGGCGTTCGAAGCATCGGACGTGATGTAGATCATGTCTTCCACGCCGTTGATCGCCTCTTCCAGAGGCACGATCACCGATTTCTGAATGGTCTCGGCGCTGGCGCCCGGATAGGAGGCGCGCACCATGACCGTCGGAGGCGCGATGTCGGGATATTGCTCCACGGGCAGCGTCACCAGACCGATGAGGCCCGCGATGACGATGAGGATCGATATGACGGACGCCAATACGGGGCGTTCGATGAAATGTTTGAGTGTCATAGGTTATTCCTCTTTTGCGGTTTGGGTTTCAGCTGCGGCTTCTTCGGCGGCCTGCTCCTGTGCGGGAGCCGCCGTCGCGGCCTGCTGGCCCTTGGCTACGATGGGCGTGCCTTCGCGCAGCAGACCCACGCCCTCGGCGACGATCGTGTCGCCCGCCACGAGACCCGATTTGACGATGTATTCCCGGCCGTTGGAAATCTTTTCGATGTCGATCATGCTCGAAGCGGCCTTGCCGTCGATCACCTTATATACATATACCTTGTCCTGGATCTCGAACGTCGCGGTCTGCGGCACCACGATGCAGTCGACGAACGTCGAGGGCACCACCACATTGCCCGAACCGCCGCTGTGCAGCAGCCCGTCGGGGTTGGGGAACGCCGCGCGCAGCTGCACGCTGCCCGTGGTCATATCGATCACGCCGCTGATGGATTCTATGCGGCCCGTGCGGTCGTAGGCCGATCCGTCGTTGAGCAGCAGCTGCACGTCGGGCATGTTCTGCAGCGTGTTGGCCAGCGAACCGTAACGACGGATCAGATTCAGCAGCTGGTTCTCGGTCATCGAGAAGTAGACATACATCTCCGAGCTGTCCGACACGGTGGTCAGTTTGGCCGTGGGGCCTACCAAAGCGCCCACGCGGAACGGCAACGTACCCACTACGCCGTTCGACGGGGCTTTCACCACCGTGTACGAAAGGTTGTTCTCCGCATTCACGCGCTGCGCTTCGGCTTGGGCCAGCTGGGCCTGGGCCGTCAGCAGCGAGTTCTTGGCCGTCGCCAGGTCGAACTGCGACACCACCTTCTTGGCATGGAGCTGCTTCTTGCTGTCGTAGACGAGCTGCGCCGTAGCCACTCCGGCCTTGGCGGCGGCTACGTTGGCTTCGGCCGTTTGGAGCGCCGCTTTGTAGGGCACCTGGTCGATGATGAAGAGCGTCTGGCCCTGGGCGACGGTTTCGCCTTCGGTCACGCAGAGTTCCGCGATCGTACCTCCTACTTGGGGATAGATGTCTATATCTTGACGGCCGCGAATGGTCGCCGAATAGTTGGTCGGGATTTCGCGGTCGGTCGTTGCGACGGTCAGAACGGCGTATTGGCCGGGACCCATGGGCGCGGGAGCCTGCCC
>CAMWJM010000256.1 GCA_947174575.1 uncultured Alistipes sp.
CGCCAGAACCTTGGATATGAGGTCGCAGAGCAGCAGCAGCCCGGCGCCGGCGAGCATCGAGCCGGGCATCAGAATCCGGTGGTCGGCGCTGCGGAAGAGCATGCGCGCCAGGTGGGGTACGGCCAGCCCCACGAAGCCGATGGGACCGCAGAAAGCCGTGATGATGCCGGCGAGCAGCACGGTGGCCAAAAAAACCGCGGTGCGGGTGCGCCGGATGTTCAGTCCCATGGTGCGGGCGTAGTTCTCGCCTAAAAGCAGCAGGTTGAGCGGTTTGATGACGGCCACCGAAAGCGCCAGGCCTGCGACGACGACGGGCGCCAGCAGCGCCAGCTGGCCCGCGGTTACGTCGCCCAGCGATCCCATCGTCCACACCACGAACGATTTGAGCGCCGCTTCGTCGGAGAGATATTGCAGTATTTCGACCACCGAGCCGATGCCCGATCCGAGCATCATGCCGAGGATCAGGATCACCATGATGTCCTTGATTCTGCGGCTGACGGCCATGATGAGCGCCAGCACGAGGGCCGATCCGATCCATGCCGCACCGGCGATGCCGAGCGACTGGACGAACGAGTGGCTCGCCACCCCCAGCAGCGGAGCGCCCAGCAGGAACAGCGCCACGCCCAGGCCGGCGCCCGAACTGACGCCCAGCACATAAGGCCCGGCCAGCGGGTTGCGGAAAAGGGTTTGCATCTGGAGACCTCCGGCTGCGAGCGCGGCGCCGGCCAGCAGCGCCGTGAGGGCCTTCAGCAGCCGGATGTCGCATACGATGTCGCGCACGGCGGGGTCTACGGGGCCGCCGGTCAGCGCCCGCCACACCTCGCCCGGCGCCAGAGCGACCGACCCGACGGCCAGATCGGCGATGAAAAGCACGCCGACGGCCGATGCGAGCAGCAGGAAAATCGGTGCGGTGCGGTGCATCTATTCGAGTTTTCGGTAATAGGTGAGCGAATCGGCCCCCAGGGCGGGGTGGAAGATCGTCGCGAGGTCTTGCAGAATCCGGTCGGGGCACACGGCCCCCGACTCCCAGAAATCCGAACCTCCGGCGGCGGTAATCCGTCGGTCGTTATTGTAAACCATGCGGTTGCATACGGCAGGCATGGCGGCGAATTTCGGGTATTGCGCTTTCAGCTCGGCGAGTGACCGGCATGCTCCGACGTTGAGCCAAATATCCGCCTCTGCGGCGAGCAGATAGGCCCGCTCCAGATCGACGGGCAGCGAGGTGTTGCCCCGGTCGGACGCGGTGTAGGTCTCTCCGCCCGCATCGCGGATCAGCCGCACCATGTAGCTCTCGGCGGAGGGCATGAACCAGTTGTCGCGGTAGGGCGTATTGAGCAGCACTCGGGGCCGGCGGGCGGTGTGCGTTGCCATATGGGTGCGGACTCGCTCGGCGACGGCGTCGTAGCGGTCGACGATCCCGCCGAAAACCGCCTCGCCCTGCTCGCGCCGGTCGCACAACTCGGCGGCGACGATCATCCATTCGGCCTTGCCCCGCGGATCGGATTCGAGGTATTCGCCTATATATATATAAGGAATCTTCAGCTGCTGCAGCTTGCCGGTCACGACGGTGTTCTCGCCCGTCACGCCATAGAGCAGGATGATGTCGGGCCGCATGGCGGCCAGGAGTTCGAAATCGAGCGCGGTGTCGTAGCCGATGTCGCGTACTTCGCCGCAGCGGCTCCGCTCGCGGATATAGGGGCTGGAGATGTAGTCGATGCCCGAAACGCCCTTGATGCGTTGCACTTCGCCCAGCGCATCGAAAAGGGCCACATGGCTCGACGAGAGGCAGGCGACGCGTTCGACAGGAGCCTCGACCGCCTGGCCGTCGAAGCCGGCGGGTGCCTGCTCGCCGCCGCGCAACACCAGCAGATGCTGTTCGACGCGCTGCGCCCCCTGCCAGGGGTTGCGGATGGTGACGAGCGTCGAACGGCTGTCGTCCTTACCGCGGATGTCGAACCCGGCGGCGTAGGTCGGAGCGTAGACCTCGCGGTCGAAATCGGCCGCCGAGAAGCTCCCGCGGCTCCCGCAACCGGTCAGTCCCAGCGCAGCGCAGAGGTTCAGAAGCAGGTATGCGGGCACTATTCGTTTCATTGCGTTTCAAAAGTAGAAAAATTTTTCCGGATTTTGTTGTTTTCTCAAAAATATGCTATATTTGCAGTCCCGAACCGCAGGGTTCCGGGTAATCGGGGCGTAGCTCAGTCCGGTTAGAGTACACGTCTGGGGGGCGTGTGGTCGCTGGTTCGAATCCAGTCACCCCGACAAGATGAGCGGACAGCGGAATGAAAATTCCGCTGTTTTTTTGTCTTCGTCGCCGTTCGGCACGAAAACTTTCGTGCCAACGTCTCCGCCGACAAAAATATCGCTTCGCTCCGTCCGCTCGATATTTCGGGTTGGCTGTATCCTTTTATTTGGTTGCGGGGCGAGTGAATTTCGATTTTCAACGGTCGCCCCGCGAGTCCTCCGGACTTCGAATCCGGTTTGTCGGGGGCCTGTCTGGAAAGGCGGCGCGGAGCGGCTGCAGGGCGCAG